>NZ_JAQUAL010000002.1:0-56730 GCF_028687295.1 Simplicispira sp. | reverse complement strand
ACCCCAGCCCATCGACCCGCTGGCGCGCGACAGCGACGTGCGGGTGCGCATGGTCCACCGCTGCATTGCGTTTGCCCACGCGCTGCGCCTGCAACTGCGTGGTCAGAAAGACGATGCCACCCTGGAGCGCTGGACAACGGCAGAGGAATTTGCCCGTATCCGCAGCGTCCGCAGCCCTGCCGACGCGCTGATGCTGGCCATGGGCCGCGACCTGGGCGAGTGCGTGCGCCAAGGCCACATCGCCCCCAGCCTGGCCGTGCCCATCGACCAGACGCTGTCGGCCCTGACAGCGGCAGCGGCCTCGTGCGAGCGCATCAAGCACACGCCGATTCCGTTTTCGTACACGCTGCTGCTGCACCGCACGGCCTACATGTACTGCTTTTTGCTGCCCTTTGGCCTGGTGGACACCACGGGGTTCATGACGCCGTTTGTCGTGGCCATCGTGGCCTACACCTTCTTTGGCCTGGATGCCCTGGGCGATGAAATCGAAGAGCCGTTCGGGCTGGAGAGCAACGACCTGCCCCTCGATACGCTGTGCCGCAGCATTGAAATATCGCTGCGCGAATCCTTGGGTGAAACCGATCTGCCTGAACCGCTGCAGCCGGTCAATTTCCGCCTGACCTGAAAGCACACCGGCCCGCCAGCGTGGTGCGGGCGGGCCGGTGTGTGCGCACAACGTCGGGCGCGGGGCCGCGTGCTCAGGCGCCCTTGTGCGCCACCACCACAAAGCCGTGGACGGGGGCGTGGTTCTCGTGGCGCAGCACGGTGTCTTCGATGGTGACGTCAACGCCGGCCGCTTGGCACAGCGCCTCGACGTGGCTGCGCCGGTGGGCGTAGCGGCCCGTGGCTTGCAGCACCAGGTCGGGGCCGTCCTCGGGGGCGGCTTCGCACGAGAAAATCAGGTGGCCGCCGGGAGTCAGAATGCGCAGCGCATCGGCCAGGGCGGCGCTGATGTCGCCGGTGTAGATGAACACATCCAGCGCCGTGATCACCTGGTAGAGCGCATCGGGCGTGTCTTGCAGCGCGTCCAGCAGGTTGACGTGGTGGAAGCGGTCGTACACGCCGTGGCGGGCGGCTTGTTCGATCATGCCCTTGGAGATGTCCACGCCAATCAGAAAGCCGTCGATGCGCCCCAGGTACACGCCCAGCAACCCGGTGCCGCAGCCCAGGTCAAGGATGTTGAGCTTTTTGTCCGGGTGCAGGGCGGTGATTTTTTCTGCCACTTGTTTGGGCAGCTGGTACTTCAGGGTGCGCACCATGTGCAGGTCGTAGAACTCGGCCATGTCATCGAACAGGCCGCGGCTCAGTTCGGCGGGCTGGTGCGCGGGCGTGGCGCCGTGGGCCAGCGCGTTGTAGTAGGCATAGACCGAATCACCCGGTGCCAGCGCCAGCAGGGCGGTGGTGTCGGGCAGGGCGCGGGCTGCCTGGCCTTGGGCCACGTGGGTTTGCACCCGGCCCATCAGCGCCTGGGTGTCTTGCGGGTTTTCTTCGATCAGGGCGCTCCACACCGCAATGGCCTCGTCGTACTGCGCCAGGCTGCTCAGGTCGCGTGCCAGCGTGCGGCGCAGCGTGGCGTCGCCCGGCACCAGCGCCAGGCCCCGGCGCAGGTGGCGCACGGCCATGTCCAGGTGGCCCGCGCGGTGGGCGATATCGACCACACCGGCCAGCACCCGCAGGTTGCTGGGCTCCACCTGGGCGACTTTTTCTGCCGTGGCGATGGCCTTGTCGAACTGGTTTTGCCGCGCTTGCAGCAAGGCCAGTTCCAGCAGGCCCGGGCCCCAGTCGGGTGCCAGCGTGACGGCGCGTTGCAGCGCATCAAACGCGCCAGGGATGTTGCCGGATTTTTCCGCCATCACCCCCGCCAGCACGAACACGCGCGGGTCGTTGGGCGCTTGTTTTTGTGCTTTGTTCAGCGTCTGTGCGGCGTTTTTCAGGTCGCCTTTGGCGATCTGTTCGCGCGCAAGGTGCAGGTGTTTCAGGTTGGGGTCGGTGGCGCTCATGTCGGACAAATAGGGTTGCGAACGTTGCGTGGTGGCCAGAGGCCGGGGCGCGGATTCGGGTAGAAGAAAAGCCCGCCATTATCCTTGCGCTGCTTCGCCGGGCGCGGGCTCCACGCCCAGCTCGGCGCACAGGCGCTGCACGGTGGCTTGCAGGGCGGCGACCTGGGCTTCCAGGCTTTCCACGCGCGCTTGCAGGGCCGGGCTGCCTGCGCTGGCGCTGCTGGGGGCGTTGCCCAGCAGGGCGCTGGCATCGACCGGGCCACACAGCAAATGCGCCCAGCGCTGCTCACGCGCACCGGGGGCGCGGGGCAGTTGCACGACCAGCGGGCCGCCTTTCTCGTCGCTGCGCTCTTGCAGCTCGTCCAGAAAAGCTTCGACCGAGGAGATGTCGGCAAAGCGGTACCAGCGCTCGGCGTTGATGCGCAGCTCGCCCGCCGTTTGCGGGCCGCGCAGCATCAAGAGGCCCAGCAGCACGGCAGACTGCTCGGGCACGCCCACGCCGCGCTGGAAGTTGTGCTCCCAGCGCGTGGTGCGTCCACCGCTGGCTTCATGCACCAGCGACAGGTATTTCAGCTCATCCAGCGCTTCTTGCGCTTGGGCGTCGCTGACGTTCATCACCGGGTCGCGGGTGGTTTTCTGGTTGCAGCCCAGCACCAGGGTGTTGAGGGTGAGCGGGTAGCTGTCGGGCACGGTGCGGGCTTTTTCCATCAGCGTGGCCAGAACGCGCGCTGCGATGGGGCTCAGGGGGCGGGTGGTGGGGTCAAAGGGCATGGCAGGGATAATTCCGGTCAAATGAAAAATATCGTGATTCTGATTTCAGGCGGCGGCTCGAACATGGCGGCCATTGTGCGGGCAGCGCAGCAACAAGACTGGGCGCAGCGCCTGGGCGTGCGGGTGGCGGCCGTCATCAGCAACAAAGCCGATGCCAAAGGGCTGGAGCTGGCCCGCGCGCAGTGCATTGCCACCGAGGTGCTGGACCACAAGCAGTTTGCCAGCCGCGAGGCTTTTGACACCGCGCTGGCCGCGCTGATCGACCAGTACGACCCCGCGCTGGTGGTGTTGGCAGGCTTCATGCGCATCTTGTCGCCGGGGTTTGTGGCGCACTACGAAGGGCGGCTGACCAACATCCACCCCTCGCTGCTGCCCGCCTTTACCGGCCTGCACACGCACCAGCGCGCCATTGACGCGGGCTGCAAGTTTGCCGGTGCCACCGTGCATCTGGTCACTGCCGAGCTGGACGTGGGCCCCATCCTCGATCAGGCCGTGGTGCCCGTGCTGCCCCAGGACACCGCCGACACGCTGGCCGCGCGCGTGCTCTCGCAAGAGCACCTGATCTACCCGCGCGCCATTGCAAATTTGCTATCTAAATAATAGCTGCTGGCGCTTGCTGGAAGCGAGCTAGAGGCTGTTTTTATATGTAATTATAGGACCGTGGAAAGAGCGTCTGTTGCCACCCGAGTCTGATAGAAAAGCCAACGCACTACCCCAGCGCGTTGGTTTTGGCCATGGCGCAGCTTCAGGCCACCACGCCCACCGTTTTGATGGCTACGGCGTTTTTGAGATCAAAAGATATGCTGCTGAGGCCGTAATCGCTGTTGGGCAGGTCTTCAATAAAGCGGGTGCCCGCTGCGGTACCGTCGCTGTACCACAGCGATTGCGTGTTGGTGGCGGTGTTTGCGGTCTGGATAAACAAGGCGTTTTCTGCCACCACCTTGAACTGCTGGACCTGGCTGACCAGTGGCGCGGTGGGAACGGTGGTGCCCTTGCTGGCAAACAAGTCGCCATTACTCGTGAGAAAGAACGCCTGATCGGCATCGGTTTGCAGTGGGGCTGGGTCGGTGTAGGAGTTGTAGAAAGTGGTGATGCCCACGGTACTCAACTGCACTGCCTTGGGAATTGCCGCCCCAAGGTTGACTGCAAACACCCCTTCGGCGTTGTTGAATACCAAGGTGTCTCCCACCACTTTGAAATCACGGTTTGTCCCGCTATCCGTCGTGGCATTGGCGGTGCCCACATTGACAGTGCCGGCTGTGGTGCCATCACTGACAAACAAGCCCTGCTTGGTGGCGGATGTGTAGGCTTTGAAAATCAGTTTGCCGCCAGCCAGCTGCACGCTATTGGCATTGGTGGTGTCGCCGAAGCCCGCACCGCTGCCCGGCAGAAGGTCTTTGACCAGGCCAAAGGTGTTTTTGCCAAAATCTGCCGCCCACAATTCGGCGCCATGTTGGGCGTCGGATACCTTGAAGAAAGCCTTGGTGGCGTCCCAGCCCAACAAGCTGGCTTCGTTGTTGATGGTGGCCAATTTCGTGAAGGTGGTGCCGTTGGTGGAGTAAATGCCCTTTTGGGTAGCGCCGCTGCTTGGATTACTGATTTCTGCGGTGAAATACAGCCGTCCGTTGGCTTCGCCCAGAATGCTGGGGTAGGAACTGGCCGAACCAGGGTTGATGTCCAGCAGCGTGGTGCCGGCGCTGGTGCCATCGGTGAAGGCCAGTTCAGTACCAGCCTGGGGAATGTCACCGTTCGCTCCCCAGTTGTAAGCTATGGCGACAAATGCCACTTTATTGCCGTAGGGTCTAAAACCACCAACGTCGCCGGTATTCCCTTGGTAATAGTTTTTTAGCATGAAAGTACCCGCCTCGGTGCCGTTGCTGACCCAGGCCTCTTGCCCATTCGTGCCGTCGTCGGCGCTGAATATGAGTTTGCCGTTGGGCAGCACGACAGCCTCATTGATCGATTGCAAACCCCCGCTCGCTCCGGGGTAAATGTCTTTAACCAGGGTGGATGACATTTGGCTGGGGTTGCTGTAATCAAAGCGCGCCAATTCATAGCCATAGGGGGAGGAGTGGGCTCCAAACCACACCGCCTGATGGCTCACATCATGGGCGCCACCAAAAGGTGGGATGGCAAAGTCCATGTCGGTGCTGGTGGACTTTTTTTCCATGCCATTGATGACGTAAGCCTTGCCGGAGTTGCCGCCTTGCGCTGATCCGGCCAAGATCAGTTGGTCATTCACCAGCGTTGAAAAACTGGCGTAGAGAGGTTGATTGATAGCGATCGATTGCGTACCAACCAGGGTGCCATCGCTGTAACCGACCATATCGACCTCCGAGTTGAAACTGAAAAAATAGGCCCCGGTCTTATCTGAGTTGACCATCCATTTCGTGTAGCCGTAAAAGCCACTGTTCGCCTTTACGTCTGTGCCAGCGGCCGTCCCATCACTGATCAATATCTTGGCGCTCTGATCGAAGCCGCCTGTCACCAGCAGCGTCCAAGGTGCCTTCTGGGCGTTGCCTGCGCCGAGGATGGCATCCAGGTTGTCATCCGTCAGATCGGTTCGGACGATGGCGGTGTTGGTCAGCAGGCCATTGGCAATCAGCGGGGCAAATTTGTCGGGCTGCCGGGTGGCAACCCCCATGGTGTTCAGGTACGCGGGCAGCTGGTTGTTGGCCTCGGTCAGGGTGGCAGCATCGCCCGTGACCTGTTTCAGAAACGTGCGCGCAATGGCGGCGGCCGCGTCGCCACCGTAGTTCTGGTCATTGACTTGCGCGGTAAACGTGTTGGCCACCGCCAGGCGGTTGTTGACCAGTGCCGCATCGGTGCTGTTGGGTGGCACACCGTTCAGGATGCTCAGCGCGGCGTTGCCCAGGCTCAGGCGCCCGGCGGCCACTTCACCGGCCCAGTAGGCCAGGCCGTCGGCTTCCGGGGCGCGGCCCAGGATGTTCTGGTACAGCACCGTGATGCGCTCGTTCACGGTGGTGCCGCTGCCGTACAGGGCCTGGGCTTCGGGGGCCGTGGCAAAGGCGTCGATGATGCCGTTGAGCGAGCCGCCCGCGTTGTCCATTTCGGTGGCCCAATAATTTTGACCAGCCGCGTCGGCAGCGCGGCCGTAGTAGGCGATGTAGAGCTTCTGGATGGTGGTGAGGGCGTTGGCTGATGGCATGCTTTTCCTTGCAGGGTGGAACAAAATAAAATTAGGTTTACGTCATCTTACAAACCCTGCGCCTCAAAACCCACCACGCTGCGCTGCTGCTGGCTGAACTCCATGCCGATCAGGTAGATTTGTTTGTCACTTGCAAACGGGCTAAAATTGAATTCCTTACTTCATTACCTTGGAGATTTGCCATGCTGGCCAAACGCACAAGCAAAAACCAAGTCACCTTGCCCAAGGCCATCGTGCAGACGGTGGGCGAGGCCGATTACTACGACGTGACCATGCAAGACGGCAAGATTGTTCTGACACCGGTTCGCCTGCAGCAGGCCGATGCGGTGCGGGCCAAGCTGGAGGAACTGGGCATTACGCCGGACGACGTGGAAGACGCCATCGCCTGGGCCAGAAAGCGCCCATGAACGCCCCGCGCGTTGTTATCGATACCAACTGCCTGGTCTCGGCGCTGATCTTCTCGCGCCGCAGGTTTGCCTGGTTGCGGGAGGCTTGGCAGGCCCAACGGTTTGTCGCCTTGGCCAGTCGCGAGACGGTCAGCGAGCTGTTGCGTGTGCTGGCTTACCCCAAGTTCAAGCTGACCCGCGATGAGCAGGAAGCGCTGCTGGCCGAGTTTTTGCCTTACGTGGAGGCCGTACAGATTGACACCGCGCCCGATGGCCTGCCGGATATCCGCGATCCCGACGACACGATCTTTCTGGTGCTGGCGGCGGTGGGCGAGGCCGATGCACTGGTCAGCGGCGATGGGGATATTCAGGCAGTCAAGGCGCAGTTCCACATTCCCATCCTCACCGTTGCCGAGTTTGCCGACTGGCTACAGGCGCACTGAGACTTTGCCCCACCCCTGCCCACAGTGGGACAATCGCGCCCATGCATCCCAACGCCCTTATTGAAGCCTGCGCCGAACTCGTGCGGCTCACCCTGACTTTTGAACACCCTGCCGACGCTGTGGTGTCGCGTTTTTTTCGCGACCACCGTGGTCTGGGCCAGCGCGAGCGCGCTGCGCTGGCAGAAACCGTTTACACGGTGCTGCGCAAAAAACTGCTGTTTGACCACATGGCGCCTTCGGGCTCCGGCCCCAAGGAGCGGCGCTTGGCCATCCTGGGTTACGCCCACTGGCAAGACGAAGAAGCCCGGCGCAGCAACCCGCAAGCCGTGCACGGTCCGCGCGAGTTTTTGCGCGGCGCCTTGAACGACCGCGAAAAGCAGTGGCTCGACGCCTGCGACGCCGTGCGCCCCGATGAGCTGCTGGAGCGCCACCGCCACAACCTGCCCGAGTGGCTGGCCCAGCCGCTCAAAGCCCAGCTGGGCGACGGCTTCTGGCCGCTGGTGCAGGCGCTGTCGTCCAGCGCACCGCTGGACTTGCGCGTCAACGTTTTGAAAGAAAAACGGCCTGAAGTGCAGAAGGAGCTTGCGCAAGCAGCTATCAAATCAGTAGCGACGCCGTACTCGCCCTGGGGCCTGCGCGTCGAGGGCAAGCCCGCTCTGGCCAAGCTGCCCGCGTTTGTGCGCGGCGCCATCGAAGTGCAGGACGAAGGCTCGCAACTGCTGGCACTGCTGCTGGACGCCAAGCGTGGCGAGATGGTGGTGGACTTTTGCGCAGGCGCCGGTGGCAAGACGCTGGCCGTGGGCGCCACCATGCGCAGCACCGGGCGGCTGTACGCCTTTGACGTGTCGGGCCACCGGCTCGATGCGCTCAAGCCACGGCTGGCGCGCAGCGGGCTGTCCAACGTCCATCCGGCGGCCATCGCCCATGAGCGCGATGAGCGCGTCAAGCGCCTGAGCGGCAAGATCGATCGGGTGTTGGTCGATGCGCCGTGCTCGGGCCTGGGCACGCTGCGGCGCAACCCCGACCTGAAATGGCGCCAGTCGCCCAATGCAGTGCAGGAGCTGCAGGTCAAGCAGGCGGCCATCCTGGCCAGCGCCGCGCGCCTGGTCAAACCCGGCGGGCGCCTGGTGTATGCCACTTGCAGCGTGCTGCCCGAAGAAAACGAGCGCATCGCTGAAGCCTTTGCCGCTGCCCACCCCGACTTTGTGGCGCTGGATGCGGGCGAGACGCTGGCCCAGCTCAAGGTAGAGGGCGCCGCCAGCCTGTGCAGCGGCGGCGACACGGGCAGCCTGTACCTGCGCCTGTGGCCCCATGTCCACCACACGGACGGCTTCTTTGCCGCCGTCTGGACGCGCAAGCCATAAAACCGGCCCGCCACTAGAATCGCCGCTTTGCCCCCGTGCCGGGGGCGTTGTAGCGGCGATGCGCCGGGGGGCTGGTAGGGTATGTTGTTTTTTGAGGGGGCTGCCGCAAGCGCAGCCATCGATTGGTTGGCCCAGGGTGTGCTGCGCCTGTCCTGGTGGCAAACCGTGTTGTGGGCGCTGGGCCTGACGCACATCACCATCGCATCGGTGACGATTTTTCTGCACCGCTCCCAGGCGCACCGCTCGCTGGATTTGCACCCGGTGCCAGCGCACTTCTTCCGTTTCTGGCTGTGGCTCACCACCTCCATCGTCACCCGCGAGTGGGTGGCCATCCACCGCAAGCACCACGCCAAGTGCGAAACCCCCGATGACCCGCACAGCCCGCAAACGCGTGGCCTCCAGGCCGTGCTGTGGCGCGGTGCCGAGCTGTACCGCGCCGAGGCTGAAAGACCCGATACCCTGGCCAAGTTTGGCCGCGGCACACCCGACGATTGGCTGGAGCGCCATGTCTATACGCGCCGCGCCTCCTGGGGCATTGCGCTCATGCTGCTGATCGACGTGGCGTTGTTGGGCGTGGCCGGTCTGGCCGTGTGGGCGGTGCAGATGGCCTGGATTCCGTTCTGGGCGGCGGGCGTGGTCAATGGCCTGGGGCATTTCTGGGGTTACCGCAACTTCGAGGCGCCCGACGCCAGCACCAACCTCTCGCCCTGGGGCATCCTGATCGGTGGCGAAGAGCTGCACAACAACCACCACACCTACCCCACATCGGCCAAGCTCTCGGTCAAGCCGTACGAGTTTGATCTGGGCTGGACTTATATCTGCCTGCTGCAAAAGCTGGGCTGGGCCAGCGTGAAAAAGGTGGCGCCACGCCTGAAGTTGGGCGCCATCAAGCCCGTGGCCGATGAAAAAACCCTGGAGGCGTTGATAGCGCACCGCTACGAGGTCATGGCCGGTTATGCGCGCGGCGTTCGCCAGGCCTGCCAGGACGAGATGGCGGCGTTGCAGGCGCGCCAGGCCGATGTATCGGTGCTGCGGGCGGCAAGGCGCTGGTTGCACCGCGATACCGAGCAGGTGCCGCGTGCGGTACTGCCACACCTGGCCCAGGTGCGTGCGGCCCACCCGGTGCTCGACCAGATGGTCACTATGCGCGAGGAACTGCGCCAGCTGTGGCTCAACACCTCGCATTCGCGCGAGCAGCTCACCGCCGATTTGCAGGCCTGGTGCCAGCGTGCCGAGGCCAGCGGCATTACGGCGCTGCGCGAGTTCTCACTGCGCTTGCGCGCCGCCCAGCCGGTGTGAGGGAGCAGGGCAGGCCCCCTGCGTGCACAAAAAAACCGCCGGGCTTGCGCCGGGCGGTTTTTTTGCGGGCAATGCGCTGAATTACTTCAGCTTCATTTCCTTGTAGTCCACGTGCTTGCGAGCTTTGGGATCAAATTTCTTGATCAGCATCTTCTCGGGCATGGTCTTCTTGTTTTTGGTGGTGGTGTAGAAATGACCCGTGCCTGCAGTCGATTCCAACTTGATCTTGTCGCGTCCGCCTTTGGTTGCCATGGTGGTTCTCCTTAAGCCTGGCCGCGTGCACGCAGGTCTGCGAGCACCGATTCAATACCGTTCTTGTCGATCAAACGCAGGGCAGCGCTCGAAACACGCAGGCGCACCCAGCGGTTTTCGCTCTCAACCCAGAAACGGCGGTATTGCAGGTTCGGCAGGAACCGGCGCTTGGTTTTGTTGTTGGCGTGGGAAACATTGTTCCCGACCATGGGCTTCTTGCCCGTGACTTCACATACGCGTGCCATGAGGACACTCCGATATTTTGAACGGCCCCCAGCAGCGCTGGTGGCCTCACCTCGCCATTGAAGGGTGGCGGTAACCCGAATTTGCCTGTAGCCCCAAGCTGCCCCAGGGCCCTGATTCAAACGCCCCCAAAAGAGCGCAGCCAGTTTTGGCAAAGCCGCAGATTATAGCCTGCGCTCAGGCGCCAGCGCCTTGCTCCAGAAAACGCTGGGCGTCCAACGCGGCCATGCAGCCTGTGCCGGCGCTGGTGATGGCCTGGCGATAAACGTGGTCTTGCACGTCGCCAGCGGCAAAAATGCCGGGCACGCTGGTTTGCGTGGCAAAGCCCTTGAGCCCGCCCTGCGTGACGATGTAGCCGTTTTCCAGCGCCAGCTGGCCCTGGAAGATGTCGGTGTTGGGCGCATGGCCGATGGCGATAAAGCAGCCTTGCAGTGCAATGTCCTGCGTGTTGCCGTCTTGCGTGCTTTGGATGCGGATGCCGGTCACGCCGCTTTGGTCGCCCAGCACTTCTTGCAGTGTGAAGAAGGTTTTGAGCTCAATCTTGCCGGCTGCCACTTTTTCCATCATCTTGTCGATCAGGATGGGCTCGGCCTTGAACTTGTCGCGCCGGTGTACCAGCGTGACCTTGCGCGCGATGTTGGACAGGTACAGGGCTTCTTCTACCGCCGTGTTGCCGCCGCCGACCACGCACACGTCCTGGTCGCGGTAGAAGAAGCCGTCGCAGGTGGCGCAGCCCGAGACACCCCGGCCCATGAACGCCTCTTCAGAGGGCAGGCCCAGGTACTTGGCCGAGGCCCCCGTGGCGATGATGAGCGAATCGCAGGTGTAGGTGCCGCTGTCGCCGGTGAGCGTGAAGGGGCGCTGGCTGAAATCGACCTGGTTGATGTGGTCAAAAATGATTTGCGTCTTGAAGCGTTCGGCGTGCTGCAAAAAGCGCTCCATCAGCGCCGGGCCTTGCACGCCATGCACGTCGGCAGGCCAGTTGTCCACCTCGGTGGTGGTGGTGAGTTGCCCGCCCTGGGCCATGCCGGTGATGAGCACCGGGTTGAGGTTGGCGCGTGCGGCGTAGATGGCGGCGGTGTAGCCGGCAGGGCCGGAGCCGAGGATGAGGACTTTGGCGTGGGTGGTGGTGGACATGGTGCAGACTCGCTGAAAGTGCGCCGGGGCGCGTTCCAAAACCGCAAGTATTAACCAACTGCTGCTGCTGGCCGGTGCTGGCCCCAGGCATGGCCGCCGTGGAAAAGGGCCATGTGAGGCCAAGGCGGCCCCATTTTGCAAGCAGGTGTTGCAAGCGCTGCGCTGGCAGCGGCGGGCAGGGGGCCTGCCGGGTTTTGCAGGGAGTGCTTGGGGTAAGCTTCGCCCGCACGCCCATGACCTACTCTTTCAATACCCTGAACGCTTCTCCCCCTGGCAAGTCTGCACTGCGCATCGGCGTGGCCCGTTTTGGCCACGAGGTGGCCTTGGTGGTGGGCTTGCTGGCCCTGGTTTTCTGGCTGATGGCATTGTTCAGCTACTCTCCCCAAGACATGGCCTGGTCCACCTCCGGCACAGGCGACGCACTGGTGCGCAACCGCGTGGGGCGCCTGGGCGCATGGCTGGCCGATGCCAGCTACTTTGCCCTGGGCTTTTCCGTGTGGTGGTGTGTGGCCGTCAGTGTGTATGTCTGGCTGGGATCGCTGGCGCACTGGATGCGCGGTGGCGCAGCGGGCACTGCTGCGGCGCTGCCAGTGCCCGATGTGCTGGCGCGCCGGGCCTTGTTCTGGGCCGGGCTGGCGCTGCTGTTGTGCGCCAGCTGCGCACTGGAGTGGTCGCGCATGTACCGCTTTGAGACGCTTTTGCCCGGCCACGCGGGCGGTGTGCTGGGCTACACCCTGGGCCCGGCCACCATGAAGTGGCTGGGCTTTACCGGCTCGGGCATCGTCGGCATTGTGCTGGCCGTGGTGGGCGCGGCGCTGGTGTTCCGCTTCTCCTGGGGCCAGGTGGCCGAGGCCCTGGGCGCCCGCCTGGACGCGCTGGTGCAGTTTGGGCGCCTGCGCCGCGAAGTAGCCAAAGACCTGGCCGAAGGCAAGCGCGCAGCACGCCTGCGCGAAGAAGTGGTGCAGGAAGAGCGCACCGAGCTGCAAGAGCACCATCCCCAGCCGCTGCAAATCATTGAACCCCCGCAGGTCGAACCCGCGCGGCCCCAACCTGCACCGGCCCCTGCCAAGGCCGCCCCCGCCAAAGCAGCGCGTGCGGAAACCATCCGCACCGAGCCAGTGTTTACCGACCCCGTGCTGCACGATGCACCCCTGGCCGACCCGGCGCGCCCCGGCGCTGCGGCGCCCGCGCCCGCTCCCGCCAGAGCGCGCGCCGTACCAGAGTCCAGCCGCAGCCTGGGCGGCCTGCCCCAGGTGACGCTGCTGGACAGCCCGCCCCCGCGCCAGGAAAACGTGGCGCCCGAGACGCTGGAGATGACCAGCCGCCTGATCGAGAAAAAACTCAAGGACTTTGGCGTCGAAGTGCGCGTGGTGGCCGCCATGCCCGGCCCGGTGGTCACGCGCTACGAGATCGAGCCTGCCACGGGCGTGAAGGGTTCGCAGATTGTGGGCTTGGCCAAAGACCTGGCGCGCTCGCTCAGTCTGGTGTCCATCCGCGTGGTCGAGACCATTCCCGGCAAAAACTACATGGCGCTGGAGTTGCCCAACGCCAAGCGCCAGACCATCAAGCTCAGCGAGGTGCTGGGCTCGCAGGTGTACCACGATGCCCCCTCCCTGCTCACCATGGGCCTGGGCAAAGACATCGTGGGCAACCCGGTGGTGGCCGATCTGGCCAAGATGCCGCATGTGCTGGTGGCGGGCACCACGGGTTCGGGCAAATCGGTGGGTATCAACGCCATGATTTTGTCGTTGCTCTACAAGGCCGACCCCTGCGATGTGCGCCTTTTGATGATCGATCCCAAGATGCTGGAAATGTCGGTCTATGAGGGCATTCCACACCTGCTGGCGCCGGTGGTCACCGACATGAAACAGGCTGCCCACGGCCTGAACTGGTGCGTGGCCGAGATGGAGCGCCGCTACAAACTCATGAGCAAGCTGGGCGTGCGCAACCTGGCGGGCTACAACCAGAAAATCGACGAGGCCGCCGCGCGCGAGGAGTTCATCTACAACCCCCTGAGCCTCACACCCGAATCGCCCGAGCCGCTGGACAGGCTGCCGCACATCGTGGTCGTCATCGACGAGCTGGCCGACCTGATGATGGTAGTGGGCAAAAAAATCGAAGAACTCATCGCCCGCCTGGCACAAAAAGCGCGCGCTGCGGGCATCCACCTGATTTTGGCCACGCAGCGCCCCAGCGTGGACGTGATCACGGGCCTGATCAAGGCCAACATCCCCACGCGCATTGCCTTCTCGGTGGGCTCCAAAATCGACAGCCGCACCATCCTCGACCAGATGGGCGCCGAAGCGCTGCTGGGCATGGGCGACATGCTCTACATGGCCAGCGGCACCGGCCTGCCGGTGCGCGTCCACGGCGCTTTTGTGTCCGACGATGAAGTCCACCGTGTGGTCAGCTACCTCAAATCCCAGGGTGAGCCCGATTACATCGACGGCGTGCTCGACGGCGGCGTGGTCGATGGCGACAGCGACGCCGCAGGCGAGGGCGGTGGTGAGGGCGGCGAAAAAGACCCTCTGTACGACCAGGCCGTGGAGGTGGTGCTCAAAGACCGCAAGGCCAGCATCTCTTACGTGCAGCGCAAACTGCGCATTGGTTACAACCGCTCGGCGCGTTTGCTCGAAGATATGGAGAACGCGGGTTTGGTCAGCGCCCTGACCAGCAGCGGCCAGCGCGAGGTGCTGGTGCCCGCGCGCAGCGAATAGCCTGCCACCGCAGCGCCGGTTCTGCGGCCCCCTATGGAGCATTGCATGAAAAAGATATTGACTACTGTTTTGATAGCTGCAAGCGCCCAGCTGGCGTGGGCTGATGCCCTGAAAGACCTGGATTCTTTCTTGCAGGGCACACAAACGGGCCGCGCCGATTTCACCCAGGTGGTGACTGCGCCTGCCAAGGACGGTCAGGTCGCGCGCAGCAAAACCAGCAGTGGCACGTTTGAGTTCCAGCGGCCCGGGCGCTTCAAGTTTGTGTACCAAAAACCGTTCGAGCAAACCATCGTGGCCGATGGTCGCACCCTGTGGCTGTACGACGTGGACTTGAACCAGGTCACCCAGCGCCCCCAGGCCCAGGCGCTGGGCAGCACCCCCGCCGCCTTGCTGGCTGCCGCGCCCGACCTCAAAGCCCTGCGCGCCGAGTTCACGCTGGAGACGGCGCCCGAGCAGGACGGTGTGCAGTGGGTGCTGGCCCGCCCCAAGGCCAAAGACGGGCAACTGCACAGCGTGCGCGTGGGTTTTGCCTCCGGTCAACTGGCCGCACTGGATATTCTGGACAGCTTTGGTCAGCGCTCACTCATCCGCTTTGCCAACGTGCAGAACAACCCGGCGCTGCCCGCCACCGCCTTCCAGTTCAAACCGCCCGCCGGGGCCGACGTGCTCAAGCCATGAACGTGCGGGCAGGGTGTGGCGGCGCTGGGCCAGGGCAGGGCGTATGAGCACCGCCGCCCAGCCACCCCTGGCCGAGCGCCTGCGCCCGCGCAGCCTGGCTGAAGTGATCGGCCAGCAGCACATCCTTGGGCCGGGCATGCCGCTGCGCCTCGCGTTCGAGTCGGGCAGGCCGCACAGCTGCATCCTCTGGGGGCCGCCGGGCGTGGGCAAAACCACCATTGCACGGCTGATGGCCGGGGCGTTCGATGCGCAGTTCATCAGCATCAGCGCCGTGCTGGGCGGCGTCAAAGACATCCGCGAGGCCGTGCAACTGGCCGAAAACGCCCGCGATGGCCTCATGCAGCAGCGCACGCTGGTGTTTGTGGATGAAGTCCACCGCTTCAACAAAAGCCAGCAAGATGCGTTTTTGCCGCACGTCGAAAGCGGCCTGTTCACCTTCATTGGCGCCACCACCGAGAACCCGTCGTTCGAGGTCAACTCGGCCTTGCTGTCGCGCGCGGCGGTGTATGTGCTGCAACCGCTGTCGGGCGAAGATTTGAAGCAAATTGTGGCTCTGGCCCAATCGCAGCAAGCGCTACCAGCTATTGAAAGCATAGCAATAGACCGCCTCGTGGCCTACGCCGATGGCGACGCCCGGCGCCTGCTCAACACGCTGGAAACCCTGGGCATGGCAGCAGCGCAGCAGCAGCGCACCGACATCACCGACGCCTGGCTGGTGCAGGTGCTGGGCCAGCAAATGCGCCGCTACGACAAGGGCGGCGAGCAGTTCTACGACACCATCAGCGCCCTGCACAAATCGGTGCGCGGCTCTGACCCTGACGCCGCGCTGTACTGGCTGGTGCGCATGCTCGACGGCGGCGCCGAGCCGCGCTACCTGGCGCGCCGCTTGGTGCGCATGGCCAGCGAAGACATCGGCCTGGCCGACCCGCGCGCCTTGCGCATGGCGCTCGATTGCACCGAGGTTTATGAGCGCCTGGGCAGCCCCGAGGGCGAGCTGGCGCTGGCGCAGTGCGTGGTTTATCTGGCGGTGGCGCCCAAGTCCAATGCCGTTTACAAGGCGTACAACGCCGCGCGCGCTTGGGTGGAGCAAGATGGCACCCGCCCCGTGCCCATGCACCTGCGCAACGCGCCGACGCAGCTGATGAAAACGCTGGACTACGGCAAGGGCTACCGCTACGCCCACGACGAGGAGGGTGGTTTTGCCGCTGGCGAGCGCTACTTGCCCGACGGCATGGCCGACCCTGGCTTTTACCAGCCTGTGCGCCGCGGCCTGGAGATCAAGATCGCCGACAAACTGGAGCAACTGCGCCAGCGCAACGCGGCCGCAGACGCCGCCCCAGATACAGATTGAAGCGCACGGTTAAACTCCCGGCCTTCACGCATTTGACATATTTTTGTCATGGCTGCGTAACCATCTTGTTCTGATTCCTCCCTAGGAGCCCCCATGCTATTTGGCAAACTGTTGCCGCGCGAAGGTAATTTTTTCGAAATGTTCAACCAGCACGCCGACCGCATCGTCGAGGCAGCGCGTGCTTTTGAACAACTGGTGGCCCACTACGGCGATCTGAATTTGCGCGAAAAATACGGCCAGGAGGTGGACGCAGCAGAGGCCGCCGCCGACCGCGTGACCCACGAAGTCAACAAGGCCGTTCACAAAACCTTTATCACCCCGATTGACCGTGAGCAGATCCACTCGCTCATCAACGCCATGGACGATGTGGCCGACCTGATCCAGGACTCGGCGGAAACCATGGCGCTGTATGACATACACCACATGACCGAGGAGATCACGCGCCTGACCGACCTGAGCGTCAAATGCTGCGAGCGCCTGCGCGATGCGGTCAAGCTGCTGGACAAGCTGGCCGACCCCGCCACGGCAGAAGCCGCGCTCAAGACCTGTGAAGAAATCGATCGCCTGGAAAACGATGCCGACCGCGTGCTGCGCAGTGCCATGAGCAAACTGTTCCGTGAAGAACCCGATGTGCGCGAGCTGATCAAGCACAAGGCCATTTACGAGCTGCTGGAAACCATCACCGACAAGTGTGAAGACGTGGCCAACCTGATCGAGGGCATCGTCCTCGAAAACTCCTGATTTTGACGGGACGGTTCACTGATGGAAACCGTACAGACAGCCCTGTGGGTCGTGGTATTGCTGGTGGCGCTGGCAGTGCTGTTCGACTTCATGAACGGGTTTCACGACGCGGCCAATTCGATTGCCACGGTGGTCTCTACCGGGGTGCTCAAGCCGGGTCAGGCCGTGGTGTTTGCTGCCTTTTTCAACTTCATTGCGATTTTTGTGTTCCACCTCAGCGTGGCGGCCACCATCGGTAAAGGCATTGTCCAGCCTGGGGTGGTGGATACGCACGTGGTGTTTGGTGCGCTGGTGGGCGCCATCACCTGGAATGTGATTACCTGGTACTACGGTATCCCCAGCAGCTCATCGCACGCACTGATTGGCGGCATCGTGGGTGCCGTGATTGCCAAAACGGGCGCTGGTGCGCTGGTGGCGTCGGGCATTTTCAAAACCGTGGCCTTCATCTTTATCTCGCCGCTGCTGGGCTTCACGCTGGGCTCGTTGATGATGGTGGCGGTGGCCTGGATTTTTCGCCGGGCACGCCCCAGCGGGGTGGACAAATGGTTCCGGCGCCTGCAACTGCTTTCGGCTGGCGCCTACAGCCTGGGCCACGGCGGCAATGACGCACAAAAGACCATCGGCATCATCTGGCTGCTGTTGATTGCCACGGGCTACACCTCGGCCAGCGATACCTCGCCACCGACCTGGACGATTGTGATTTGCTATGCGGCCATCGGCCTGGGCACCATGTTTGGTGGCTGGCGCATCGTCAAGACCATGGGCCAGAAGATCACCAAGCTCAAGCCGGTAGGTGGTTTCTGCGCTGAAACGGGTGGTGCCATGACGCTGTTCCTGGCCACCATGCTGGGCATTCCGGTATCGACCACGCACACCATCACGGGCGCCATTGTGGGTGTGGGTTCTACGCAGCGCGCCAGCGCCGTGCGTTGGGGCGTGGCGGGCAATATCGTCTGGGCCTGGATTCTGACCATTCCAGCCAGCGCGTTTGTGGCCGCTATTGCTTACTGGGTCAGTTTGCAGTTGTTCTGATAGTAACCCTGGCGTGCTATTAAATAAATAGCTTCTGGCGCTTGCTGCACAAGCGCTGGAGGCTATTTTTATATGTAATCGGCTCGGTGGCGTTATTCGGGTGCCGTGCTGTCGCCAGCGCCCAGGGGTTTTTCCATCAGCACGATGTCGCGCCAGGCGCCGTGCTTCCAGCCCACCGAGCGCATCACGCCCACTTCGGTAAAGCCCAGCGCGCGGTGCAGCCCGATGGAGCCAGCGTTGGCGCTGTCGCCAATCACGGCCAGCAGCTTGCGTACACCGGCGGCCTCGGCCTGGCACGCCAGGGCGTGCAGCAGCTGGCGCCCCACACCCTGGCCGCGTGCGCTGTCGGCCACGTAGATCGAATCCTCGGCAGAAAAACGGTACGCCGGGCGCGGCTTGAACCAGTTGCAGTAAGCAAAACCGACCACTTGCCCTGCTTGTTCCGCCACCAGGTAGGGCAACCCTTTGCCGAGCACGTCGGCGCGGCGCATGGCCATGTCGGCGCTGCCGGGCGGGTCGATCTCGAAGGTGCCGGTGCCGTGCAGCACATGGTGGGCGTAAATGGCGGTGATGGCCGTGATATCGGCCTCCTGGCTTGCGCGGACGGTGGTGGTCATAACAGGGGAAGTGGCTATAATCGGCGGCTTTGCAGCGTGTCGCTGGCCGGGTGGTCATGTCGCGTGTCTCAACGCTGCGAACTCATGGGCACAGTGCGCGTCGCTGGCCTACCACCCGAAGGATAAATCATGGTCGTCATTCGACTCTCCCGCGGCGGCTCCAAAAGCCGTCCTTTCTTCAACATCGTCGTTGCTGACAAGCGCGTGCGCCGCGATGGCCGCTTCATCGAGCGTCTGGGCTTCTACAACCCCACCGCCAAGGGTGGCGAAGAAGGCCTGCGCATTGCGCAAGACCGTCTGACTTACTGGACTGGCGTGGGCGCACAAACCTCCCCCACCGTCGAGCGCCTGATCAAGCAAGCTGCCAAAAAGGCTGCCTGATTCTGGTTGTCTGACCAAGGCGGGTTTCGTCGGTGTCCACTGACGAAGCCCGCTTTTTCTTTTGCCTGACGTCTTTATTTTTTCCACCATGTCCACTGAACTGAAGCTGGAGCCTGCCCAGCTGCCCGCAGATGCGATTGAAGTCGGTCGCATTGCCGATGCCTGGGGTGTCAAAGGCTGGTTCAAGGTGCTGTCGCACAACGCCGCCCCCGAAGCTTTGTTTGCTGCCAAGCGCTGGTATGTGCAGCCGAGCGAAAAAGGTGCCCGTACCTTCAGCGGCACCGCGTTGCTGGAGATTCGCCAGGTGCGCCCGCACTCCGACACCATCGTTGCCTGGGCGCAGGGCATTGACGATCGCAATGCGGCCGAAGCGCTGCGCGGCGCGCGCATTTTTGTGCCGCGCGCTGACTTTCCGAAAGCCGAGGCCGATGAGTATTACTGGGTCGATCTGATCGGTCTGGAGGTGGTCAACCGCGAAGGTGTGGTGCTGGGCCAGGTGCGTGATCTGATGTCCACTGGCCCGCAAACTGTGCTGGTGCTGGCACACGAGCAAGACGGAAAACCCGTAGAGCGCATGATTCCCTTCGTTTCGGCTTTCGTGGACAAGGTGGAGCTGTCCGAGCGGCGCATCACCGTGGACTGGCAGCCCGACTACTGATCGTTGCTGTTCCTTTCCCCGCTGCACTATGCGCTTTGACGTCATTACCCTGTTTCCGGAGCTGTTTGCGCCGTTTCTGGCCAGCGGCGTGACCCGCCGTGCCTACGCGCAGGGGCTGGTGGATGTGCGCTTGTGGAACCCGCGCGACTACGCCGAGGGCAACTACCGCCGCGTGGACGATCGCCCCTTTGGCGGTGGCCCCGGCATGGTGATGATGGCGCCACCCCTGGAGCGTTGCCTGGCCGCCATTCGCGCCGACCGCGCAGAATCCCCTGATACGCAGGCACCACTGGTGCTTTTTTCGCCCATCGGCACTCCCATCCAGCACGGTGTGGTGGCGCACTGGGCTGCCAGTGCAGGCGCGGTGCTGCTGTGCGGGCGCTATGAGGGCATTGACCAGCGTTTCATCGATGCGCACGTGGACGTGCAGCTCAGTCTGGGCGATTTTGTGCTCTCCGGCGGCGAAATTGCCGCGCTGGCGCTGCTGGACGCGGTGGCTCGGCTACAGCCCGGCGTTCTGAATGACGAAGGCAGCCACCAGCTCGATAGCTTCAACCCAGCGCTCGATGGTCTGCTGGATTGTCCGCACTACACCCGCCCGGAAGAATGGAATGGCCGCACCGTGCCGCCCGAGCTGCTGTCGGGCCACCACGCCCACATTGAGCGCTGGCGGCGTGACCAGCGCCTGGCTACCACGGCCAAGCACCGCCCCGACCTGATTGCCGCCGCGCGCGCAGCCGGGCATCTGGCGCCCTTGGATGAGGCTGCGCTGGCCCGCCTTGCCTGAAAAGCTATAATCGCGGGCTTTTCGATCCTCTGGCCGGCCGCCTTGTTTTGCACAAGGCCCAAACGTCAATCCCGACAATGCCAATGATGGCGCGGACATGATCGGTGGATGCAAAAATGAACCTGATCCAGACCCTGGAAGCGGAAGAAATCGCCCGCCTCAACAAAACTGTTCCCGAATTTGGCCCTGGCGACACGGTCATCGTGAGCGTGAACGTGGTGGAAGGCACGCGCAAGCGCGTGCAGGCTTACGAAGGCGTGGTGATTGCCAAGCGCAACCGCGGCATCAACAGCGGCTTCACCGTGCGCAAGATTTCCAACGGCGAAGGCGTGGAGCGCACGTTCCAGACCTACAGCCCCCTGATCGCCAAGATCGAAGTCAAGCGCCGTGGTGATGTGCGCCGTGCCAAGCTGTACTACCTGCGTGACCGCAGCGGCAAGTCGGCACGTATCAAGGAAAAGCTGCCACAGCGCGTCAACAAGGCGGCCGCTGCCGCTGCCGTGGCCGCATAAAGCGCCACTGCCTTGAGCGCCCCAGCCGCTACAGCATTTGCCTGTAGCGGCTTTTTCTTTTTTTCAGAGCATCGCCGTGACTTCTGCGCCAGCCCCTTCTTCATTGGCATCGCTGTCCTCGTTGCCCGATTTTGACCCGCGCCATGTTCCCGTGGTGGGGGTGGACAGGCATTTGCCCCGCGTGGCACCGTCGCAGACCACGCCGCAGGCCCTGCGCCAGCGCTTTGCTGCGCCGCCCGCCTGGGAGCCCGAGGTGGTGCAGGAGAAGAGCTTTTCCAGCCGATCACCGGCACATGCTGCGGTGCTGGTGCCCATCGTGCTGCGCGAGCAGCCCACCGTACTGCTCACCGAACGCACTGCGCACTTGTCCACCCATTCCGGGCAAGTGGCCTTTCCGGGGGGGCGCGCTGACCCCGAAGATGCCAGCCCCGCCGACACCGCCTTGCGCGAGGCCTATGAAGAGGTCGGTCTGGAGCCGCATTTTGTCGAGGTACTGGGCTCGCTGCCTACCTACGTGACAGGCTCGTCGTTCATCATTTCGCCGGTGGTAGCGCTGGTACAGCCGCATTGCGTGCTGCGTCCCAATCCGCACGAAGTAGCCGATATTTTTGAGGTGCCACTGGCCTTTTTGCTTAACCCGGCACACCACCAGCGCCATGTTTTTGAATGGCAAGGGGTGCGGCGCGAGTGGTTTTCCATGCCCTACCAAAGCGGCCCCAAGAACCATTACATCTGGGGCGCCACTGCGGGCATGCTGCGCAACTTTTACCGCTTTTTGCGCGCCTGATCCCGTCCAGGGCGCACACGCAGCCAGCGCCCGGGCGGTGGGGTGTAGGGGGTCGGTATCATTCGTCTCCATGAGTTTCTTTGCCATCCTGTTTGCCTTGCTGATCGAGCAGGCGCGCCCGTTGGCACGCAGCAATCCGGTGCATGCGGGTTTGCGCGCGTGGTCGCTGTCGGTGAGCCGCAATTTCGATGCGGGCAAGCCGCACCACGCCTGGGTGGCCTGGGGCCTGGCCGTGGTGCTGCCAGCGCTGCTGGCGTTGGCAGTGCACTGGCTGCTGCTGTGGGGCCTGGGTTGGCCTTTTGCCGTGCTGTGGAACGTGGCCGTGCTGTACCTCACGCTGGGGTTTCGCCAGTTCAGCCACCATTTCACCGGCCTGCGCGATGCCTTGGAAGAGGGCGACGAAGACCGTGCCCGTGAGCTGCTGGCGCGCTGGCAGCAGGTGGATGTGGGTGATCTGCCGCGCAGCGAGATCGTGCGCCATGTGATCGAGTACTCGGTGCTTGCTGCACATCGCCATGTTTTTGGCGTACTGGCCTGGTTTTCAGTGCTGGCTGCGTTTGGCATGGGGCCCATGGGGGCGGTGCTCTACCGCATGGCCGAGTTCATGGCGCGCTACTGCAAGCGCCAGCGTGGCATTGCCACGCAAACGGCCAGTGTCGCTTTGCAGCGGGCTTCTGCGACGGCATGGACGGCGGTGGACTGGCTGCCTGCGCGCCTTACGGCCTTGTGCTTTGCCGTCGTGGGCAGCTTTGAAGAAGCGATTGAGGGCTGGCGTTTTCATGCCCAGCGTTTTCCCAACGACAACGATGGTGTGGTGCTGGCTGCTACAGCCGGGGCCATCAACGTGCGCCTGGGCGGCGAGGCGCTCAGGGCGCGGGTGGAGTGGCTGGCTTCCCAGGGCTTTGAGGATGATGCCGAGAGCGGCGATGGCGGCAGTACCCCGGGCCGTGAGCCCGAGGTGGGGCACCTGCGCAGCGTGGTCGGCCTGGTGTGGCGCTCGGTGGTGGTGTGGTTGCTGCTGCTGGCGCTGCTGACGCTGGCCCGCTTGCTGGGGTAGGGCGGTGGCGTTGGCTGCGTCAGTAGCGGGTGTGGCCCAGTTCGGCAAATAAATCGCTATATATTTTATAGCGGTTAGCGCTGATTCCGTGGGCCTCAGGGGCGTTTTTGACTGCATCCAGAACGCCGCAGCCCGGTTCATGCAGATGGGTGCAGTTATAGAACTTGCACTGCGTGGCGTGGGCTGCAATGTCGGGCATGCAGCCGGCCAGCTGCATGGGGGCGATATGTTGCAGACCAAACTCCTGAAACCCCGGCGAATCGATCAGTGCCGTGGTGCGTTCTGCATCCACCCAGTACAGCGCGGTGCTGGTGGTGGTGTGCTTGCCCGAGTTCAGCGCCTGCGATATTTCGCCCGTCAGCACGGTGGCGCCCGGCACCAGCAGGTTGATCAACGTGCTTTTGCCCGAGCCTGAAGGGCCCAGCACCAGGGTGGTTTTGCCCTGCAAATGCTCCAGCAGCAAGTGGCGATCGGCATCGCCCGAGGCGGTCAGCGACAGCGGCAACACGCCATAGTGGGGGCTACCGTCTGCATCCCGGATGTGCCGGTAGGGCAGCAGGCGCTCCCAGGCACGGGCAAACGGCTCCACCAGATCGGTTTTGTTCAGGGCGATCAGGGGCCGGATGTGGGCCGCTTCGGCAGCAATCAGCGCGCGCGCCAGCTGGCTTTCGGAAAACACCGGCTCTGCGGCAATCAGGATCAGCACCTGATCCAGGTTGGCCGCAAACGACTTGGTGCGGATCTCGTCCTGGCGGTAGAACAGATTGCGCCGCTCCAGCACTTTTTCGATCGTGCCCTCGTGGCCTTGGCCTGCGGGGGCCGCCTGCCACAGCACGCGGTCGCCCACGACCGCCTGGCTTTTTTTACCACGCGGGTGGCAGATGCGACGCTGGCCGTCGGGGGTTTCGACCACACAGTGGCGTCCGTGGCTGGCCACCACCAGGCCCTCTGTGGGCGTGCTGCGCTCTGTCATTTCAGGTCAGCAGTGCGTCAAAGCGGGCTGCGCAATCAAAGTCGGTGGCAGAGATGCCGCCCACGTCGTGCGTATTCAGGCGCACCACGCAGCGGTCGTAATGCACCGACAGGTCAGGGTGGTGGTCTTGTATGTGGGCCACCAAAGCCAGCGCATTCACGAAGGCGATGGTTTCGTAGTAATTGGCGAAGCGGTAGGTCTTTTCGAGGGTCGCTGGTGCGCTGTGGGTGTCCAGTGTCCAGCCTTTGAGCAGGGCCAGATTTGCTTCTATTTCTGTAGCTGTCAGCGCACGCCGGGTCTGGCTTGACCAGTCTTTTTGCTTAAAAATTGTCATGGTGTAGTGGCGGAAAAAGGGATGCGTTCCAGCCGTTCGCTGGCCGGTGGATGGGAATAGTAAAACTTCACATACACCGGGTCGGGGGTGAGTGTGGAGGCGTTGTCCTGGTAGAGCTTGAGCAAGGCCGTGGCCAGATCGGCGCTGTGCGTCTGGGCCATGGCGTAGGCGTCGGCCTGGAATTCGTCGCGGCGGGAGAGCTGCGTGAACAAAGGCGTCAAAAACACCGTGAACACCGGAACGGCCAGCAAGAACAACAGCAGCGCCAGCGCATCGTTGGGCCCGCCGGGGGCATCGGGCAGCAGCAGCGTCAGGCTGGGGCGCACACCCAGGCCGGTATAAAACCAGGCCTGCGTGGACAGCCAGCCCAGCAGGGCAAAGCCGGCCAGGCTCAGGGCGAACAGGCCGACCATGCGCTTGAGGATGTGGCGGTGGTGAAAATGCCCCAGCTCGTGGGCCAGCACGGCTTCCACCTCGCCGGGGGTGAGCTGGTTCAGCAGGGTGTCGTAAAAAACCACCCGTTTGGCGGCACCAAAGCCGGTGAAATAGGCATTGGCGTGGGCGCTGCGCCGACTGCCATCCATCACAAACAGGCCCTTGGCGGCAAAACCGCAGCGCTGCATCAGCGCCGTGACGCGCGCTTTGAGCGCGGCGTCTTCCAGTGGCTTGAACTGGTTGAACAGCGGTGCAATGAAGGTGGGGTAAATCACCATCAGCAGCACATTGAAGCCCATCCACAGGCCCCAGGCCCACAGCCACCACAGCGTGCCCGCACTGCCCATGAGCCACAAAATCAGCGCGACCAGTGGCAGGCCGATCAGGGCCGAGAGCAGGGTGGACTTGAGCAGATCAGCCAGCCACAGGCGCGGTGTGGTCTGGTTGAACCCAAAGCGCTGCTCCAGCACAAAGGTTTGGTACAGCGTGCTGGGCAGATCAATGAGGCCGCTGATCAGCGCAAAGCTGGCCAGCAGCGCCACTTGCTGGGGCATGCCGGGGCCGATGGCCTCCAGCAGCAGCTGGTTGAGCCAGTCCAGCCCGCCAAGAACCGTCCAGCCCAGCAAGACGGCAGCGCCCAGCGCCATCTCCAGCAGGCCAAAGCGGTTTTTGGCGATGGTGTAGTCGGCCGCTTTCTGGTGTGCAGTCAGTGCAATGTGGGGGGCAAAGCGGGCAGGCACCTGCTGGCGGTGCTGTGCCACATGCCGTATCTGGCGCGTGGCCAGCCAGAATTTGAGCACCAGACCGAGCACCAGCGTGGCGACAAAAACAAGGGTCAGGAGCAGCGAGGGCGAGAAAAAATCGGGCGTAGGAGCAGGCATGTCGGGCGAGTGTAGGGCATCAGCGACAATGCCGCCCATGCCAGAAATCCCCCCAATCCCCCCCGTATTGCTTGCCAAATCCGACCAGAACCTGGTCTGGCTGGATTGTGAAATGACCGGTTTGAACCCGGAGACAGAGCGCATCATTGAAATTGCCGTGGTGATCACGGGCCCGCAACTGGAGCCGCGCGTGGAGGGGCCCGTGTTGGTCATCCACCAGTCCGACGAGCTGCTGGGCAAGATGGATGCCTGGAACAAAGGCACGCACGGGCGCAGCGGCCTGATCGACAAAGTGAAGGCTTCCACCACCACAGAAGCGCAAGCCGAAGAAGAGCTGCTCCAGTTTTTGAAAAAGTATGTGCCCAAGGGCAAGGTGCCGCTGTGCGGCAACAGCATTGGCCAGGATCGCCGTTTCCTCGCCCGCTACATGCCCAGGCTGGAGGCGTTTTTGCATTACCGCAACGTGGATGTCAGCACCCTCAAGGAGCTGGCCAAGCGCTGGAAACCCGAGGCCTATTCCAGCTTCAAGAAAGCACAAAAGCACACGGCGCTGGCCGATGTGTACGAGTCGATTGACGAACTGGCGCATTACCGCGCACGGCTGCTTGCAGTGTAGGGTCTTGCGGGAAAACCCGCATTAGTGTCATAATCTCGTGCTGCATTGCATACGCCATGCAGTTTGCGCATCTCCCTTCACACACCGGGTCTGCAATATTTCAGGGCTTGCCACGGCAACCGCCCTGTTATTGCAACAAATACCCAGCCGCACCGGCCCCATGCCCGTGCAGGTTTCGTTTGATGGTTGATGTTTTTTAACCATTGACGAAGCCATCGCAGGCTGCGCCTGCGACCGTTTTCGTGTGAGAAAAATATGACCGACACTTTCCAAGTGCAGGGCGACTTCGCGCCTGCTGAATCTTTTGCTGCTGATATTTCCGTGATCGACACCGTCGAATCCACCGAGGCCGTCACCGTCGAGCCCAATGGCTTTATCGAACTGGGCCTGGCCCCTGAGCTGGTGCAAGCCGTGGCCGATCTGGGCTACACCCAACCTACCACCGTACAGCTGAAGGCCATTCCTTTGGCCATGGGTGCTGGTGGCGAAAACGGCCGCTACATCGACTTGATGGTTTCCAGCCAAACCGGCAGCGGCAAAACCGCCGCCTTCTTGCTGCCAGTGCTGCACACGCTGATTGGCCAAATGGCCGAAGCCGAAGCCGCATCCCGCGCCGAGTACGAGCAAGCCGCCGCCGAAGCACTTGCCCGTGGCGAAGCCCCGCCCAAGCGTGCCAAGCGCAAAGACCCCACCAACGCGCGCAACTTCAAGGCAGCCACCCCCGGTGCCCTGATTCTGTGCCCCACGCGTGAGTTGGCGCAGCAAGTGGCCCACGACGCCATTGATCTGGTCAAGCACACCCGTGGTTTGCGCGTGGCCAACGTGGTGGGCGGCATGCCTTACCAATTGCAAATTGCCAAGCTGCAAAACGCTGACCTGGTGGTAGCCACCCCGGGCCGTCTGCTGGACTTGCAGCGCTCCATGCAGATCAAGCTGGACAAGGTTCAGTTTCTGGTGGTGGACGAAGCCGACCGCATGTTGGATCTGGGCTTTTCCGATGATCTGGCCGAAGTCAACCAACTGACCAGCCAGCGCAAGCAAACCATGATGTTCAGTGCCACCTTTGCGCCGCGCATCCAGCAATTGGCCATGCGCGTCATGCACGACAACGGCTCGTCGGTCAAGAAGATCCAGAACGACGCTCCCCACGAGAAGCACGTCAACATCAAGCAAGTTTTGTATTGGGCCGACAACGCACAGCACAAGCGCAAGATGCTGGATCACTGGTTGCGCGATACCTCCATTAACCAAGCCATTGTTTTTGCCAGCACCCAGGTTGAGTGCGACGGATTGGCGGCTGATCTACAGCAAGAAGGTTTTAGCGCAGTGGCGCTGCACGGTGCCCTGAGCCAAGGCTTGCGCAACCGCCGCCTGATGGCACTGCGCCAGGGCCAAGTGCAAATTTTGGTGGCTACTGATGTGGCCGCGCGCGGCATTGATGTGCCCACCATCACCCACGTTTTCAACTATGGCCTGCCCATGAAGGCCGAAGACTACACCCACCGCATTGGCCGCACGGGCCGTGCTGGTCGTGACGGTCTGGCCATCACATTTGCCGAGTTCCGCGACCGTCGCAAGATTTTCGATATCGAAGGCCATACCCATCAGCAGTTCAAGTCCGAAGTGATTCCGGGCCTGGAGCCGGTGCAGCGTTTCCCGCAGCCTGGTAGCCGCCCACAAGGCGACTTTGGTGGTGGTGGCCGTGGTGGCCGCAAATTTGGTGGCGGTGGCTCTGGTGCCCGTGGCGGTTTTGGCGGTGGCTTTGGTGGCGACCGCGAGCGCAACTTTGGTGGCGCCAGTGGTTTCAACGACCGCCAGCGTGTGCAAGGCCGTCCCGGCGATGATCGTCCGAACGGCGGTGGTGGTTTCGGTGGTGCGCCGCGTGAAGACCGTGGTTTTGCGCCCCGCCGTGATGGTGAAGGCTATGGCCGCAAGCCTGGTTTTGGCGACAGTGCCCGCCCAGGGTTTGGTGCTCGCCACGAAGGTGGCGCCCGTGGTGACTTTGCCCACCGTGGTGAGGCGGCCCCCCGTGGCGACTTCGCACCCCGCAAGCCCGCTTTCTCCAAGCCAGGCGCTGGTGCAGGCAAGCCTTTCGTGCCGCACGATGCACGCAAACGTCCCGCACGTCCTGCGCGCTAATCGCGCTGTGGCGTAAGAAAAACCGGCCCAAGTGGCCGGTTTTTTTATGCTTGCTCCGGTTTGTTGGTTGCCCAACCCGCAGAGCGGTGTTCTGGATCTCAATGCAATGTGTTGGTCCGGCCAATCTCGGGCCAACGCTGGTGCAGATAAAACCAGGCGACAAGGCCGATGCCCAGCATGCACAGCGACGCTGTCGCCAGCAGCAGGGTGGAGTGCATGACCAGCGGTACGACAACACCAGCCACCAACCCGTTGGCAGTGGAGCCGATAAAGGCTTGCATGGAGGATGCCATCCCGCGCCGCTCTGGGTACAAGTCCAGTACCAGCAGTGTGACGACTGGCACCATCAAGGCCCAGCCAAAAGAAAAAATCGCAATCGGCAACAGAGCCCAGGCGACATGGGCTGGAAACAAGGCGTTGGCGATCAGGTTCAGCGCCGATGTTGTCAGCATGATCACGAAACCGTGGCGTATTTGGTGTTTGGGTGCGACTTTCCCGGCCAGACGGCCGCTCAGCCACGCGCCGCCCATGATCCCCGAGATCGTCATCACAAAAAACCAGAAAAACTGCCCCGGCTCCAGTCCCAGGTGGTCGCCTAAAAATGCCGGTGCCGCCAGCACGTACAGGAACATGCCGTTGAAAGGGATGCCGCTGGCCAGTGCCAGTAGCACAAAACGTGCGCTGGAGCCCAATTGCCAATAGCCCCGCATCAGGTGTCGGGTGTTGAAGGGCTGGCGTTGCTGTACATGCAGTGTCTCGGGCAGCAGCCGGTAGTTGGCCAGCCACAGCGCTGCGCCCACCAGCGTCAGAAACCAGAAAATGCTGTGCCAGCCGGTATGCACATACAGCCATCCGCCCACCATTGGAGCGATGGCCGGGGCAATGCCAAAATAAATCGTGACTTGGCTCATCACCCTCTGCGCCTGCGCTGGCGGAAACATGTCACGAATCACCGCGCGGGATACGACGATGCCTGCACCGGTGGACAGGCCTTGCAGTGCGCGAAACATGACCAGTTGGCCAATGCTCTGGGACAACGCACAGCCCGCTGATGCCAGGGTGAAAATGGCGATGCCCCAGAGCACCACCGGCCTGCGGCCAAAACTGTCGGCCAGCGCACCATGGAACAAGTTCATGAAAGCAAAGCCAAACAGGTATGCAGACAGCGTTTGCTGCATTTGCACTGGCGTGGCCCCCAGGGCCTGTGCCATGCCGGCAAATGCGGGCAGGTAGGTGTCGATGGAGAAGGGGCCCAGCATGCCCAGCAAGGCCAGCAAAAAGGCCAGTGCCCAACGGGGAGCCTTCCATAAGAGGTGGGCGTCAGGGTTCATAGTGTGTGCTTTGCCGTAGGGGGCAGACTTTTCAGGGGGGCAACGAAAAAAGGACTTGGCTGAAAGCCAAGTCCTTTGAAGTGGTGGTGGGTCCTGAGTGACTCGAACACTCGACCTACGGATTAAGAGTCCGAGGCACATTCAAGCATTATCGCGGCTTACAAGCCCATCCGTGGGAATTTCTGAGTTTTTTCAGCCACTCTCCTGCGCGGCTTTGCCGGGGCATCTTCCCACCAAAAAAAGGGGCTATCCAAGCCCTTTGCGCACAGAAATTCGGGAGCGGTCATACACCTTGGCTGTCGTCTTGGCGTCAGAATGCAGCTCTGGCAATGCCCCGTACTGGGCCTTGTGTTGGGTGGTGTAGTAGGCCCGCAGGTCGTGGAAGGTAAAGCGGCGATTGATCACTTTTTCTTCCAGCGCTTGGGCCATTGCTCGT
The DNA here is from genome assembly GCF_028687295.1 of Simplicispira sp. Classification (NCBI taxonomy): domain Bacteria; kingdom Pseudomonadati; phylum Pseudomonadota; class Betaproteobacteria; order Burkholderiales; family Comamonadaceae; genus Simplicispira; species Simplicispira sp. The sequence goes on along the minus strand of NZ_JAQUAL010000002.1, from coordinate 27,203 downwards.
CGCCAAGTCGAAGTAAATCCGCTGTCTGTGTAGGGGTTGCCGTCGCGGGTTGTGAAGACGTGAAGGCACTCATCGGGCCGGGGCAGGGCGCGCAGTCTGCGCACCAGATCTGCCATGGCCGGCGAGATCGTCACGTTCTCTGCTCGCTTGGTGCCACCGTGCTGCTTGGCGCGCATCAACCGGATCACGCTGCCTTCGCTGTCGATTTGCGGCAGGGTCAGGTGCAGGAACTCAACTCGACGCGAACCCGCCAGAGCGGCGAACTCGGCCATCAGGGCGATCACCAGGCGTTGCTGCCCCTGATTTCCAAGCCACGAGACGAATCGCATGAAATCGACTGGCTCTGGTGCTTCGGTGCGGGGGCGCTCCTGATTGCGTTTCACCTGTTTGCAGGGGTTCACGTCGATGTCGCCGCGCTCGACGGCTACGTTCATGAGGTTCGACAGCAGGGCGATTTCCCGATTGCCGCGCACCGGTGCATCGGCACGCTCCACCCGCAGGTAGCGTGCGATGTCGGTGGGCCGGATCAGCCGGGCAGAGACTTTGCCCATGACCTCCAGCAGTTTCACGCTGTAGGCGGCGTAGTCGCTCTTGGTACGCTCACTTAGGCGCGTCCACTGTGGCATCTCCTGGTAGGCCCGCCACAGCTCGTTCAGCGTACCGGTGTCACTGCTGGAGCTGTTCATGTCCAGCACCTTCTGGATGGCAGCACGTTTGTCTTGGCCCAGGTTTATGGGCTTGCCGCCCACCGGGTGGTAGCGGTAGGTCACTTTGTCGCCACCTGCGTGGGGGCGTGCCTCCATGCGCGGCAGTAGGCCGAAGCCCGAGGCCCGATCTCGCTTGCGTCCCATCACTTGCTCCAGTTGAAACCGGTCGGTGCGTGATAGTCACCGGTTTTGTTCAGGCGCTCTTCGATCAGCTTGCGGCCCACCAGTGGCAGGCCGTCAGGGCGACGAGGCAGAGACGCCACGCCTAGCAGGATGCAGAGGCTCCGGTTTTGGGCGTGGCGCTGTGTCAGTGGGGCACACAGCTCATCGACCTCGGCTGCCGTCAGAAACGGGGTTGCAATGGCATCGGTGGTCATCGTTGTTTGCCCCTGCGCAGCAGTTCTCCAAACTGATTGGCTCTGTGCAGCACGAGCTCTGCGCGCAGCTCAGCGTTCTCGGCCAGCAGCACCTGCACCTTGGCCTGGGCTTCCGTCAAGCGCTCATAGGGAATCGTTTGGACTCCGTCTTTGGCCACCAAGAGAGGGCGTGGTTTGTTCGTGATCAGGCGAGCATGATCTATCAACTGCCCCAGAACCTGATCAGCGGTAGCGCTGGTAACGTGGGTGTTCCCCTGTTGCCTTGTGCTCTTCACGGTGATGTGCATGAGCCGGTAGGCCAGGGCCTGGTGCTCATCAATCCAAAGGTCGAAGTCGATAAGGCGCGGTGCCGTGCCCAGCGCCGTGCGAGCGTCCTGGACTGCGGGCTGGCGGATCAAGCCCAGCGCATGGGCCACCAGGCTGCCGGGCTTTGGTATGGTGGGGAGGCGGTCAGGCATGGTGACCCGCCTTATCGTGGTGCCCTTGCTCCAAGCGCTTCGCCTTGGCAGCCTCACGCCCCTTGCGCAGACGCTCGATGAGCTCACGCTTTTCTTTCTCGCGTTGCTCAGTCAATTGAAGATGGGCTTGCTCGGCTGCCTGGATGCGATGCTCTACCCAATTCAAGTTGCTGACATGGCGGCTGGCAAACTTCACCAGTTCTGTGATGATTTCAAGAAATCCAATGGTGATATTGCTGGTGCTTGCATTGTCATAGTCACCAAAGATGGACGCTCCAGCCAGCGCATCACGCAGGATGAAATTTAGGCCGGGATTTTCAATTGCGTGGTTTTGGTAAAACTGAACCAGCTCAACGGCAGCTCGCATGCCTGCGGCCCGGCCCTCGTGGTAGTGCAGGGCTGGAACACCAAAATGGGTTTTCTCGAAAACCTTTTTTCCGCTGCCCGCCTTGCGTCTGGTCGTGTATACAAAGGACAGTTCTGTGGTGTCTCGCAATTCACCCCCGGGCATCTCGATCCGCTTGGCATCAAAGTCCATACTGAGCCGCCGCTGAATGGCGGCATTGATGTGCTCGGCAACCGCTGTACGAGCTTCGCTTGAAAGGCACTTTCCCATGCCATCACAGAGGCTTGCATTGATCAGGATGCAGTATTTTTCGAGCATCTCCATGAGCATGGAGCCAGCCCTGTACCAAACAGCGCATCCCTCTGGATCGACGTGGAGCTGCATTTCCTTGAGTTGGCCATGCATCTCGGCTTCTCTGTCGACTACAAAGCGCGCGATCTCTTGACCTGTGTCGGGGCAGGCGCAGCCCATGGGGTTGGACGGTTTTCCACTCAGGCGCTTGAAGCCTGCTTCTTCGGCGCGCTCAACACGGTTTCCGTTGAATTTCTCGCCGACGGGGCGCAGTGCCAAGACAATCAACGTAGCGCTGGTGCTCGTTGTGTCGCTCGGCTGAACTGCCACTGGTGCAGGGGAGGGCGTTGCCTTGGTGCGTGCTGGGGCCTTTGTTGCGCCAGCATGTGGGCGCGTGCTAACCTCGGTCATGTGAATTTCCTTTGCTTTGTGAAGATTGCGGGGGGTTCATAGAAGCCGGTTTGCGGGTCCAAGCGCATGCCGGCTTCGCCTTTTGTGGGGTCACTTTGCCTTTGTCAGGTGGTAGCGGCTCAATGGAGCGCTCCACTTTTTTCACGCCAGCGCTCCTTTGGTATCGGGTACACGAGCCTTTTCCTCTATCGGGGGCAATCCTGCGAACTGGATCAGGAGCTTGACTGCGCCGTAGATGTTGGCCGCCTGGGTCAGGGCGCCTTCGGTGGTGGCTGTCGCCATCAGTTCGGCAGTGAGATTCTTGGCGGCCTCATCGACCGTCTTCCCGTCGGATTGGCTCAGCCAGCTGTCCAGCGCGAGGTCGTGCCCTGCGATTACCTCGTCTTTGTCGAGGCAAAGGATGGCTGTCATGTTGATGGTTTCGATCACTGCTGCTGTCCTTTCTGCGCGATTGCGCGCTCTACGGCTCGAACGATGAAGCTGTTGAGGCTGATGTGCTCGGTTTGGGATTTCGCTTTGGCCTTGTCCTGAATTGGCTGCGGAATGCGCAAGGTAATTCGGGTGTGCTGTACTTTTGGTTGGTTCATCAGATCACTCATTTAGACACTGTTTTAGTGTCGTTTTTTGAATTATGGATTTGACACTGATTCTGTGTCAATAGTCAATGACACTGTTTTGGTGGAAAATTGACGCATGAACGAAGAAGACCGATACACCCGCATCACACTGCGAATTCCCAAAGATTTGCATCAGGTTTTGACTGCAGCTGCCGAGAGAACATCGAAGAGTCTGAACGCTGAAATCATTGGGCGTCTTCAGGCTTCTGTGCCCGATGACACGGAGTCGAAGGCGCTTGCTGTGCTGCCTGAACGCAGTTCGATTCGGGATGACCTTGTGAGCGCAATTGCTCATCTGAACGCTCTCCGCAATGAGAAGGCGATTCTTGAGTTGCGGGTTGACTTGGCTGTAACTGCACGCAGTCCAATGCCAGATATTCGGGTCATCTCTGCCCGGCTTGATATGCTGAATTTTGAAATTACTCGATGTGAGAAGCAGATCGAACAATTCAAGGCTGAAGCGCTGGAGGCCTACGCAACTCCTCCTGATCAAGTTCTTGTGTCGGAGAAACCAAAGCGCGCCCGAAAGTCTAAGCCCTGACCCCACGTCTATCGCACCATGTCCGAACTGTCGTCTCTTGGGCCAATAGCATTGGGCGTCATCGTGATCGGTATGGCGCTCCTGCTTGTGTTTGGTGTTTTTCAGGTAATCCTTGTCTTGCCTGCTCGATTCATCAATCACCTTGCTGATAAGAGCCCCATGGATGACTTCGGCGGAAAAGTTATTGCGCTTTCGTTCGCCCTTGGCCCGGTTTGTGCCGGTGTTGCGTTGATGTTTCTGGAAAAGCAAGATTTCCTGTTGGCGATGGTTATAGGCTGGGTGGCAGCAATTGCTATCTTGATGCGCTTGGTGGACGCAAAGCCCAAGCCCTGACTCCACCTGCTCACCCTTGTGGGGGATCAGGTCTGATCTGACCCCTTGCCGAAGCTCGTCCTGCAAGGCGAGCTTTCGCGCAGGATTGAGCCAAAGCCCTGACTCCGCCGCAATGGGGTGGTGAAACGCCGCCCGACTCATGCCCAACCCCCGCTGATCAGGTTGCGCAGGATGTCGTCGGTTTCGGTGCGATCCATCCTGCTGTCCTCTTCCATGAAAGCGAAGATGGCCAAAGCCTCTTCTTTTGACCGTGGAGCAATGCGAGCCATCGAGCGAAAACAGTAATCGTCGTGGGCCTGGAAGGCTGGCCAGTGGTCTCCGGCGTTGTCAGCGCAGGCGTGGCGAAGCCAGTACAAAGTGCTGCTGAATTCCATCGCGTGCATGCAATCGGCCAGGGTGTGTGGCATCAATTCAGCGTGCTTGGCGAAACGCGCATCAGCCTTTTCGGAGTCGTACTCACGCCAGCCATATTCGGTTTCCGGTCGCTTCAAACCGCGTAGCGCCTTCTTGCAGGCAGCCTCGGCAGGCGTGTCTTTGAACACGTTGTCGATGCTGCCAAAGCGGGCCACGGCATCGTTGCGCTTGGCAAGCTTCTCGCTGGAGCTTGAAGCCAGGCTCTCCAGATTGGCGAACCCCATGCCACCAAAGATCACCGCGAATGGGTTACCGCCGCTTGCGATGCGCAGGTGTTCGCAATAGCGATCCTCCAACTCCTTGGCCGGGGTCTTGATCTTCTTGAAAGCTTCCAAGGCCTGCGCGATCAAGGCAGCATGGCCAGTCTTGATGCAGTCGCGCAGCCACAGCACGGCGTCAAGTTCACGGTCTCCTGTGACCGTCTTTGGCGCTGGCGTTTCAGGCACCGTCAGCGCGGTGCTGGAGCTGGTCTGGATTGGTGGCAGAGAGAAGAGGGCGCGTAGCGCTAGGTTGTTTTGCATTGCTGCCTCACTGAATTGGGAAAACCGGGCCGCTGTAGAGGTCATCAAGATCAGCATGGGCAATAAAGCGCTCCACCTCCTCGACGCTGATGCCGTGCTTTTCGGCAATTTGCTGTGAGGTGAATACGACTTGACCGTCTTCACCCACATGGGTGGCTTTGGGCAGCAAGTCCATTTCCCTGGCTTTGGCAGCCATTTCCTGCTTGAACGACTCAGGTGCGAACTTGTGCAACTGCGCAAACAGGTGGGCGTGCTCTGGCTTGCGGATGGCGTTCTTGCCTTCTTTTTCCACGATGGCGCGCAGTGCCCGGCCTGCCTCCCAGAAACGCGGGTCAATGCCGTCTGGCCCAGGGCGCGTGAAATGAGGATTGGTCTCGGGTTCGTGTCGGCCTGGGTGCTTCGTGGCCGTAACGAGAGGGGCGCTTGGGTTGTCAGTGCGGGCCGTGTTCAGAACGTCCTGCATGATCTGGCCCTGCACGTCGTTCGGAATCATGCCCACAGCCTCTTGCACTAGGTTCTTGAGCCGAGGGTTGACGTCGTTGCGATGCATCAGGGCCCACACGGTGCTCGACTGCAAGAAGCCTTTCTTTTCTGCTTCATGAAGCGTGCGTTCCACCAAGCGCATTGCGTTGGTGCGGCCTTGTGGAGTCGTCTCATTGGGATCGCCGAAGATCGCGTCGGCGGACAGCAGCACCGCTCCGGCGAGATTCACGAGGTATGAGTCGCTGCCGTCGGGGTTCGGCATGAACATGCGATTTTTTGCCATTTGGATTTCCAATCTGATTGGGTTACAGCAGGTGGCGCGCGGCGCGCGCCACTTCGGAGCGGCGCTCAACGCTGCGGCGGCGTTGCGTGGTGCGGTGATTGCGCCAGAGCAGGCCACCGGCCCAGGTCAGGGCCTCGAGGTGACTGGCCCCGGCAGTGCGACGCATGCGCGCCAAGCGCAAGAGGGTGGCGACCGTGCTCATGCCGGTTCGCCTTGTTCAATGCTTTCTGCATCCAGGTGTGCGCCGATCAGTGCCGCTTCGGTGGGAATGGGGGCGCGGCGGGGCGACTCGTTTACAGGTGCTGCGGTGCGCAGGCCTTGGGCGGTCATGACGCCATTGATGGCGCGGCGTGCCCGGATGGCGCACTCTCGGCTGATGGAGTTGGCGATTACCAGCAGACCGGCTTCCAGGGCCTCAGCTGTCAGTGGCGCAGCGAACGCGATGCTGAAAGCATCTTCTTGCTCGTCTTGAGGTGCAGGTGTGGCACTTGCCTGCAAGGCGGTTGTTTCTGCCTCGTAATGGGCAGCAAGAGCACAGACACGGTCTGCCCAGGCGCGTGCTTCAGCGGCTGCATGGCGCAGTCCACAGACCGCTTGAGGCCAGCGGCCAGACTCGATGGCGTTGTGCGCCAGGGCGCAGCGCTTTTGGTGATCAACGGGGGCCGCTTCCAGTAGGACGGCAATTTCGGCAACTTGCATCTTCACTCCTTGCACCTGTTGTGGTGTGTGGAATGAAATATGCCATAAAGAATAATTAAAGTAAATCTTTTAAGAATATTTTTTTGCTCTGACCTACATGTATCAGCGCCACGATGTGAGTTCGTTTAGGCCAGCCGCACCTCGAAGTAGCAGCCCTCTGCATCACCTATCCCCTGAAAGCCTGCCTCGTTCGCGGCAGCTGATGCCTTGCCCCATTGCTTGAACACTGCCTTGGCGTGCGCAGTGATCTCTTCTGGTGGCGTGTCTTCCAGGCTTTGCACGATGGCCAGCGCATCGGCGACTTGTGCCGGGCCACCGAACTGGCGCTCAAGCACGCGGGCGTAGCGCGCCTCGGCTTTGGCGCGGTCGGCATCTGGCATGGCGGGGCAGTCGCACAGGGCGACCGAGTAGCTTTTTTCCATCACTTCCATGAGGCATCTCCAGTAGTTTTACTGGATAAATATACAGTTTTGCTGTGTCGTGTGAAAGCGCCAAAAGCTGCGCCGCCGGAGAAGGATTGCTTGTTGGGTTCTCAGTGACATTGCCATCGGCTTACGTGTGGTGGGTACAATAACCACCATGAACAGCAAGCAAGTGATTAAAAAGCTGGAGGCCGATGGCTGGTATCTGGCGCGGGTGAAGGGCTCGCACCACCAGTTCAAGAACGCCAGCCGGCCCGGCCTGGTCACTGTCAAGCACCCGGACGGGGACATCCCAAAGGCCACGATGTACAGCATTGAGCGCCAAGCGGGCTGGCGCTAAACGTTGAAGGAGAGAACGCGATGAAATTTATTGTGGTACTGCATACGGACGACGGCCAACGCTACGGCGTGACCGTGCCCGACCTGCCTGGCTGCTTTTCAGCCGGTGATGGCTTGGATGATGCGCTGGAGAGCGTGCGCGAGGCGATTGATCTGCACGTTGAGACGCTGATTGAAGACGGGGCAGATATTCCACGCACCGGCACGCTGACAGCTCACCAGGCCAACCCTGACTATGCGGGCGGGGTGTGGGCGGTGGTGGATGTGCCGGTGGAGAAATACCTGGGGCCTGCCGACAAGATCAACATCACGGTGCCACGCATGGTGCTCAACCGCATTGACGAATACGCCAAGAAGCACGGCCAAAGCCGCAGTGGCTTTATGGTGGAGGCGGCCAGGGCAGCTATGCACGCTTGAGGCGCAAAAAAACCGCCTCGGTGGGCGGCTTTGGGTGAAAAGCCCGCGTGGGGCGGGCAACCCTGTCGGTGGCGATGTCCTCTTATGCGGCTTCGCCACTCCCATATCCGGGGGAGTTCAGTCGTTCTTCGACGTCATATGTGAAATCCATATCGAGTTCAATCTGCTGCTCATCAGGATGCTTGCTGTTCCAGATCATCTCGTCAATCTTCAAATGCACGGCGTCACCAACCATCTGTTGCCGACGATCCGACAGCGAATACAGCATCTGCGGTCGAGTTGCATCCTCAATGTCGAACCAGAGTACCAACTGGCGGCCATCGCGCGTCCGTTGACGCATCGCATGGTTTGCTCTATACGACAACCCAGTTTTGGAATCGACCCTGTATTCAGCCCGCGCAGCGTCCGCGAGCTGGGCTGCGAATAATTCACGGGCGGATTTTGGCTTTGGCATCGTCGCTCCGAGCTTGATCGCCCAATCAGCGACCCTTTCTAAGTCGACAGATTTTTCACCCGTTTCGGTCTTGTAGCGCTGGATCAAGGCTTGCAATTGCTCGTTTTTAGTCACGGAGGCCCCCTAGTGAATACCCACCGGGGCGACATCGCCCCAGCCATCTACGATTGCGCTCGGAAGAACGCGGCTTCGAATTTTTACCATGTGAGACCTGAACAGGTCATACCTACCAGTTTTGAACTGAATCTGACCTGCTACAAGCGCAGGATGAACACCCAACACCTTAGCTAGTCCCAAAAAGTCCCGCTCCGGAAAAATGGGCGCCTTCCGCTTGATGAAGCTGTCTATCCGTGCTCTCGGGGCGCAAAACTCAGACGCCGCGGAATTGGCCAATTTTTCTTCTTCGTCAATGGCAACTCCTCCAAGATCCACGTCCAGGGAGGGGTCGTGCATTCCGTGCTTCTGGAGCACATGTTCTAACTCATGTCGAAGAACAAACCAGAAGTTATCCATGCGATCAAATCGCATGGTCATTCCAATCACCGGCGAATGCTCATTCAACCAAAGGCAAACTCCGTCAATTTTTGAAGACTTCAAGCTTTCCACGATGACCAACCGTATTCCGCACTCCTGAAGAATGCGCGGTGCGTGGCGTGCTTCTTCTGGAGCGCTAAGCAACGCCTTCAATCTCGGAATCGCTGCTCGTAGCGCAGATTCGTCATAGCGGGGGACTAGCAGCTCTTTGGAAATCTGGCGAACGCGATACAGCCAAGCCAGTTGAGCTGCAGTAGGTTCAGAGCCCGCGGATGTTTTTTTGGCCGCATGAGGGGTCGCAGAAATCTGTGCAGGGTTTTGACCATCAAAAAAACGAAAAAGCTCTTTATCGACCGCATCGAGATCTCGGATGCTCTCCACATTGATCCATCGGCGTTGGATCATCTCGGAAACCGGCAGATTCGCGAATACTTGAGCCCGCATGGCGCGGACGGGGTTCGGCCTACTGACAATACGCGCCCGGGCGAGGTCAAAAACGTGCTGCAGAGCGAGAAATCTCGACGCGTCCACATTAAAGACTTCTTCGAAGGAGATCGCTATCTCTGCTGTAACAGCTTGGCTACCAGAGATGAGTTTGTTGAGCGTGGATTCGCTCATCGAGAGAACGGCGGCCAGAACTCTTTGATTCCAGCCTCTATCCTGAAGGAGGGCTTCGATCAGCTGGCCTGGGGTTTTGAATTCTTCTTGCACACCAGTTATTTTGCCACCAAAGAGTTGCGAAATTTCGAAATTTCGAAATTTTTATGTGAATTGGGTGGCTTGCAGCATCGGGCGATTCTCTCTTGCGCACCACCCCCAAAGCGCCATCGCCCCAAGCATTACCGCACCTCAACCCCCGGCAGCAATTCCATCCCCACCCGCTGCTCCCCGTAGCTGATCGGCCGCCCCGCTCGCGCATCGTCTGCAGCCGTCCGCTCACCCGCGCTTCATGAGCACAGCCAGCAGGCTGCTCCTGAGCTTCTTGCTGTCCGGTGCCAGCGTCAGTGCCTGGAGCAACGGTGCTGCTTCCAAGCGGGCGGCCTCGGGCAAGGTCTCCAGGGTGTTTGCAAGTACATCCAGCATCTGCTCCAGTGTGGGCTCTCTTAGTGCTGGCGTGGAGACTGCCACGGCGGGCGCGCCGCTGAGTAGCATTTCTCCGCACCCCGTGTCCAGCCAATCTGGGTTCACACCATAGGCTCTGGCGAGAGCCAACAAACCGACGGAGCGCAACGTCTCGCCCCTCTCGATTTTCGATATGTCGGATTGTTTCACCCCGGATACCTCCGAGGCTTGAACTTGTGTGAGTTCGGCGTGTTTGCGTGCGCGACGCGCGCGAGCGGCGAGAGTATCCATGTTCTTATTTAATCTCACTTGAATATTCCTTTGGGACATGTCAGAATAGTCCGAAAGGAATATTTTTATGAACTTGAGTCCCCGCGAATTAGTCCTTGCTTTGAGGGGCTTTGGACTTACCCAGAAGCAGATCGAAGAGGAAACCGGAATTCCTCAGCCAGCGGTTAGCAAGATTGAGCGCAGCGAGTCCAAGGATGTGATGTCCAAAAACTACCGAGCCCTGGTTGCATTGCACGCCAAAAAATGCCAGGCAGCTGCGATCGAGACCGCTTCTTCTTCGGACTAACCCATGCCTCGCATCATCGAACTCCACCCCGGCGAGAGCGTGACTCTTGCGGATGGCACTGTGGTCAAGGCCGTGTCGTCGCCTGCTGCCGATTTGCAATCCAGCCTCTTGGTATCTGGCGCGACCATGACAAGCCGGGACGCACTCAAGAACAACCTCAAGTCGATACGTGAGCGCCTCTGCGTCTCGCAGCAAGCACTCGCAGCCGGGATTGGCTGCACCCAAGGAAACGTCGGCCACTACGAGCGCGGGCAAACGTTGCCGCCTGAAATGGCACGCAAGGTCATCAATTTCGCTCGATTGCATGGACTTGAACTGTCGTTCGACCACATCTACGGCAGCGCGTCTTTGCCCATCATCACCGCCGCGCAGAAAGCGGGCGCCTGACCCGTGGCCCCGTATTACAGCGCCCCCCGCGCGCGCCACACAGGCCGCTGCGCTCTGTTCGCATCCATCACCACCCTGCTCACCCTGCAGTCGATACGCAGCTCACCGGCGATCCAGCACAGCTCTAACCGCGAGGTGTTCAGCACCTGCACACGCTGGCCTGTAACCGCGTCGGTGTTCAGCGACAGCGCCGTGCGTGTGCTGCGGTGGAAGGGGGCCAGGCGGTGGGCCTGCAAGTCGGTGGAGGTGTTTGGTGTGTTCATGGCTGCATTGCCTATTTTTTCACTGGGACAAGGTAGTCAAGTGGCGTCAAAACACTTGAGCCGCTGTGGCGCGCGCAATTCATCGACCTTCAATTTTTTCCCCTCGGCGCTTCGTGTGCTGGCGGGGCCTTTTGACACCACCAGGACAACCGCATGAATCATCACGATGACGGCGTGCCCATGTTCGCCCGAGGGCGAAACGACGATCGCCAAACCACTGAACTGCGCGCTGAAATCCCCAAGGACGTCATGAACGTGATTGATGCGACGTGGCAGCACCGTACCCGCCATGACGCGAAGGCCAGCCGCAACAGCGTGGTCAACGAAATCTTGGGCGCATGGGCAAGAGAGAAATGGCATGAGGCAAGTATGGTGATGAACCTCGCGCCCAGCAATCCGATGGCACCGGAATCGCAGGATGGGCGCTCATGAACGCCTTCACCCACCGCGTCTCGCCCATCAGCCCATTCAAGCTGCCCCAGCAGCCCCGCGTGCTGCGCTCTATCGCCCAGCAGCCACCCCAGTGCGACCACAGCTGGATTGCTACCCCTGGCACTGCCGCAGCTGGCAGTGACCGTCATGCCGCCCAGCGGGCACTTCAAGAAATCAATGCACCGACACAGGCGCGCCAGGGCGCGCGCTTTGCCGTGTGCGCCGGGACAGCCCGGTAATGAGGTTTGACGCCACGGCTAGCGAGCGGCTGATCCCCGCAAGCGAAAAGCAGGAAATGCCCGCCTGCCTGCCGGTGGTTTCTTTTTTTACGGGCGTTGAGAGGGCAGCTATGACAGCACAAGAACAACAAAGCGTAGGGGCGACCTGATGGCCCGTGCACGCAACATCAAGCCAGCGTTCTTCAAGAACGAGCTGCTGGCCGAGCTGGAGCCGCTGGACAGGCTGCTGTTCATTGGCCTGTGGTGCCTTGCAGACCGCGAGGGACGCCTGGAAGACCGGCACAAGCGCATCAAGATGGAACTGTTCCCATGTGACAGCTATGACGTGAACGGAGGGCTTGCTGCGCTGGAGGCGGCAGGGTTTGTGACCAGGTACAGCGTTGCAGGCAAGTCGGTGGTGTCCATTGTAAATTTTCACAAGCACCAGACCCCGCACGGAACAGAAAAAGACAGTGAATTACCAGACGAAAACGGTGAATTAACAGCGCATGAACGTACTGACAGCGGTTACACCACTGGTAAAAAGCGCGCAAATAACGTTAAAAAAGGCGCTGATAACGTAGACCCACCGTTAGGCACTGGTGAAGAACCAGTGAACCCACCGGGTCATAACGCCCTGAATCCTGAATCCCGAATCCTGAATCCTGATTCCCTGAAGAAAGACGCGGGCGAGCCCGCTGCCGAGCCGGACAAGCCGACTCGCCTCTCTCGCGGCGAAAAAACCCTGAAAACCTACCTGGCCGAGTGCAAGGAGGCCGGTGCCAAACCGGTTCCTGACGACCACTACGTCCGCCGCTACTGCCGCGATGCCGGAATCACCGATGACATGGCGGCGATTGCGTGGCTGCGGTTCCGCGAAGACCACACGGTCGGAACCCGCAATGCCAAGCGCTACAGCGACTGGCCAGCCGCTTTTGCCAACTCGGTCAAAGACCGCTGGTACAGGCTGTGGCTGGTCAATCCCGAGGGCGAGGCGAACTGGACGAACGAGGGATTGCAGGCGCTGCGGGTGGTCGAGGCCCGCCAGCGCGAGGCGGAGGTGGAAGCGTGATCCCGTTTGACGTTCCTGACGAGTTTGTCCACTGGTCGCCCGAGGCCGAGGGGGGCGTGATCGGCGGCCTGCTGGTGGGCGGCGCAGAGGCGTTTGACGCGGTGGCCGACCTGCTTGCCCCCGATGACTTCCACGGTACGCTGCACGCTGCCGCCTTCGCTGCGGTGCAGTCGCTGGTGCTGGCTGGCCAAGCCGTTGACCTGGTGGCGGTGTACGAGGAGCTGCGCCGCACCGGCACCGAGGCCGACTTGCAGCGCCTGCACGAGTTCACCCACCATTTCGTGGGCACACGGGTGCTGCGCCAGCATGCCCAGCTGGTGGCCGACCGGGCCGTTTCGCGCTCCTTGCAGCGTGCCGCAGACGATGTGCGCGGCATTGCCGCCGACGTGGCCACGCCAGTGGCTGACCGCATCAGCCAGTCACAGGCCAGGCTGGAGCGGGTGCAGCAGGTCAAGGGCAAGGCCGAGCCGCAGAAAGTGGAGACGTTCGTGGTCGGGTTCCTCGACCGATTGCAGCAAATCGCAGACGGCAAGGTGCAGCCCGGCATCCCGACGCAAATCCCGGCGCTGGATGCGATGTTCGGCGGTGGCATCAAGCCTGGCAAGCAGGTGATCATTGCCGCACGCCCGTCGATCGGCAAATCGTCGCTTGCCCAGCAAATCTGCCTGAACGTGGCCCGCCAAGGCCATGCCGCAGCGCTGTTCAGCATGGAAATGGGCTGTGCCGAGTTGACCGACCGCGCCGTTGCCAACTTGGGCCGTGTGGCGCTGGATGGCATTGCCACCGGGAAGCTTGACCCTGACCAGTGGAGCCGCGTGACCGACGCCGTGGAGAACGTGCGCGACCTGCCGCTGTTTTTTGACGAGCAGCCCGCCATGAGCCTGGGGGACATCGTGGCCAAGGCCCGCGCTCTCAAGCGCAAGCACGGCCTGAAGCTGCTGGCGATTGACTACCTGCAACTGTGCAGCAGCGGCAAATCTGGTGACAGCCGCCACCACCAGATTGAGGAGATCAGTCGTGGATTGAAGTCGTTGGCGAAGCAACTGGACATCACCATCGTCACGCTTTCCCAGCTGAACCGTGAAGTGGAAAAGCGCACCAGCGGGCGCCCGGTGCTATCCGACTTGAAGGAGTCTGGCGCCATCGAGGAGGACGCTGACGCAGTGCTGATGCTGTGGCGCCATCAGGTGCTTCAAGGCGGCAATGTCATTGGCTGCGCTGTGCCCAAGAACCGTCAGGGCCGCGTGGGTGAATTCGCGCTGCACTTTGAAGGCGCGTACCAGCGCTGGACGGAATCGACCGAATCGCTGGCCGCGCCAGCGCGAAACAACGGTGGCAGCAGCCGCTTTACAAAGGGGGAGTTCTGATGGCATCCAAGCAGTGGATCAACAACTGGGACGCCGTGAGTGCCGACCTGACCAACCACTTTTGGGAGGCGTACTGATGCCTTCACATCCTGGTTATGGAACACGTTTTGACAAAACCACGGCGAATGCGATTGACCTTGCCAGACAGCAGGCACCAGGGGTTGGCGTGCGCTTGGACTACGCGACGGCCTGGTGTGCGAAATGTCAGAAAGACAAGAGTACCAAGGGCGGGAAGAAGTGCGTTGGGATGTTTTTTTGTGCTGAGTGCACCACCCCAAAGCAGGCATGAACTGGAAAAGGAAAAGCCCACCGAAGTGGGCCTTTCTGGTTTTATCTGACCTGAGCAATCAGATTCTACCGGGAGATCAAACACAATGAGCACCAACACCGCCGATCCGAAGACCAACCGCGACCGTGCCTATGAGGCTATCTGCGAACTGCATGAAGCTGGGCAGCCTGTCACGCGCGACACCATCGCAGTGCTCACTGGGCTCAAGCGCGGAGTTGTGGATGAGCAGATCAGTGTCTTGAAGGAACGAGAGCTGATTTACGCCCCCGTTCGCGGTTCGTACCGCCCCATCAAACAGCTTCCACCCGCGCGCCCAATCAGCAAAACGGTTCTTCCGGATGGCTGGGTGCTGTGGGAGATTGGCGATCAGCTTTTGCGTCTCACGCCACACGAGGATCGCGTGCTGGGCTCAATGGCGGCCATGTCGGGAATGCAGTTGTCACAGATCGAATTGGGCCAACACACCGGAGTTCTGGTGAACACGGTGCGGGAGGAACTGAGACGGCTCAAGCAGGATCTGGGAGGGGCATGAGGCTATGGGCAAGCACCACTACTGGACCGTGGAGATGGTTGAGATGCTTGGCACCATGACGGATGCCGCACTGGGGGCGAAGCTTGGTATACCGAAAAACACGGTGGCTGGGGTACGCACTCGAAGGGGAATTGCTCCATTCTGTATCGCTGTAAGCATGCAACGGAAATGGACTGCCGAAGAAGTGGCATTGCTGGGCACCTTGACTGACCGCGAAGTCGGAAAACTGACTGGGCGTACTCAGAAAGCAGTCCTTTTCGCAAGAAAGTCGCGCGGGATCGCTGGAGTTGAGCATTTGGGCGGCGCTCACCGGCGGGATGGATTAACCAGGAACGTGGCCCCCGTGTAGGGTTCGCGTGCTTTCCACATTTCAGGAACCATCCGGGGTGTGGATACCAACTCAAACTCTTCTGACAACCATTCGCCCGACAGCGCGAATCTGCTGCCACGTTCCATCGACTGGGCAGCGATCCATCTTGCCTACACCACCAGCAGCAGTTCCACCCGCGATATAGGCCGGGCCCATGGGGTGACCCATGCCGCCATTGGTAAGCGGGCCCGCCGTGAAGGCTGGGAGCGCCCTGAGAAGGAAGAGCCGGTGTCCGCCAAGCTGGCCAAGCTGGAGCCGCGACAGCAGCGCTTTGTCGAGGAATACATGGTGGACATGAACGCCACCCAAGCCGCGATTCGGGCTGGATACAGCACCGAGACGGCAGAACAAATCGGATACCAGCTACTTCAGAAAACTTCAGTTGTCGAAGCAATTTCAAAAGCCCGCCAGGCTCAACAGGAGCGGACGGCCATCACTGCCGACACTGTGCTGATGGAGATTGCCAACGTTGCCCTGGCAGACGCCCGCGAGCTGGTGGAGGTCAAAACCGGCTGCTGCCGCTGCTGCTATGGCGAGGGGCACAAGTTCCAGCGCACGCTGCTGGAGATGAATAGTGACCGCGAGCGCTGGCTGGACAAAGGCAAAGACCCATCAGAGTTTGATGAGCAGGGCGGCATCGGCTTCAACCCACTTCTGCTGCCAAACTCCGATTGTCCGAACTGTGGTGGCGACGGCCAGGCGCGTACCGTGCTCAAGGACACGCGCCACCTGAGCCCGCGCGCCGTGGCGCTGTATGCCGGCGCCAAGCAGACGAAGGAGGGCATCGAGATCAAGATGCACTCCAAGCTGGACGCGCTGGAGAAGTTGGCCAAGCACGTCGGGCTGTACGAGAAGGACAACACCCAGAAGAACGATCCGCTGGCTCTGCGCAACATGACCGACGCAGAGCGGGCGGTGCGCATGTCCTCGCTGCTACAGGCGAACCCCGCATTGGTGGCCACGCTGGCCCAGCTGATGGCCACAGGTGCACAGCAATGAAGCTGGCCGTGCCCACCACCGAGGATCTGCTGAAAGCATTCAAGGACTTGACGCCCGAGATGCGCGCGGCGGTGGACTCGTTCCTGATGACAGCGAACCCCGCTATCTGGATTCCCCAGGCGGGGCCCCAATCAGAGGCGTACCACTCGCTTGCCGACATCGTGTTCTATGGCGGTTCGGCTGGCGGGGGAAAAACCGACCTGTTGCTGGGCCTGAGCCTGACGGAGCAGGAAAACAGCATCGTCTTTCGGCGTGAGGCCGTGCAGCTGATCGGCCTGGAAGAGCGCATGACCAAGATATTGGGCTCGCGCGATGGCTACAACGGCCAGGATCACCTCTGGCGCCTGCCCCACAAGAAGGTGCTGGAACTGGGCAGCGTGCAAAGGCCCGAGGATTGGGTGAAGTACCAGGGCCGTCCGCACGACTTCAAGGGCTTCGACGAGATCACGCACTTCACAGAGTTGCAGTTCCGTACCCTGATCGGCTGGATGCGCACGGACAACCCCAATATCCGCCAGCGCGTGGTGGCAGCAGGCAACCCGCCCACCACCGCAGAAGGAGAGTGGGTGAAGCGCTACTGGGCCGCCTGGCTGGATCCGCAGCACCCGAACCCCGCCAAGCCAGGGGAGCTGCGCTGGTACGTGACCAACGAGCGCGGCGAAGACCAGGAAGTGCCCGACAGCACCCCCGTGATGGTGGGCGGTGAGCTGATGCAGCCCAAGAGCCGCACGTTCATCCCCAGCTCGGTGGATGACAACCTGTTCCTGACCACCACCGGTTACAAGGCCACGTTGCAGGCGCTGCCTGAGCCGCTGCGCAGCCAGATGCTGCGGGGCGACTTCAATGCCGGCAGTGCTGATCCGGTATGGCAGCTGATCCCCACCGACTGGGTGAAGGCCGCCCAGGCTCGCTGGAAGGAGCGCGATGCCAAGGGTCTGATGACCGCTCTGGGCTTCGACCCTTCGCGCGGTGGCCAGGACAAGTCTTCGGTGGCCCGCAGGCATGGCCAGTGGTTCGACAAGATGGTGACGGCCCCGGGCGTGGTCACGAAGGACGGGCCCGCAGCAGCCGGGTTCGTGGCGCCGTTGATCCGCGACGGCGCAGTGATTTGCATCGACAGCATCGGCATCGGCTCCAGCGCTCTGGACTTCATCCGTGGCCTGGGCCTGCATGTGCACCCGGTGGTGGGCTCCGAGGGCAGTGCGCTGATGGACAAGTCCGGCCAGCTGCACTTTCGCAACAAGCGCGCCGAGATGTACTGGCTGCTGCGCGAGGCGCTAGACCCGACGAACCCCGATCCGATTGCGCTGCCCCCTGATTCTGAACTGCTGGGCGACCTGACGGCACCCCGATACAAGGTGGTGACCATGGGGCGCGGCGCTGCCATCCAGATCAGCAGCAAAGACGATATCCGCCTCGTGCTGGGCCGCAGCCCGGACAAGGGCGACTCCGTGGCCATGACGTTCGTGGCCGACATTCCCCAGCCTGAACCCAAGCCGCGCCCCAAGAGCTGGCGCGACCGCCTTCGGGAATCAGGCAGCAACAACGGCAGCTCATGGCTGACCGCATGACTATGACCACCATCACCACTCCTGGCGACACTGCCGCGCGCGAGAACTGGCAGCGCTACCTGTACGGCAAGGATCGGGGGCACCTGGACTACCTGCCGCATGCCGCGCGCTGCGAGGACATGTACATGGGCGGGGGCCGGCAGTGGCCTGCCGCAGTGCGCGCGCAGTTGGAGCGAGAGGGCCGCCCCGCCATCGAGTTCAACGAGATCAAGCCGTCGATCAACAGTGCCATCGGCTACCAGATACAGAACCGCATGGACATTGCTTTCAAACCGCGTGGTGGCGAGGCGGATCTGGACAAGGCCACGATCCTGTCCAAGGTGGCCATGCAGGTGGCTGATCTGTCCAATCTGCACTGGCACGAGACGCAGGTGTTCAGCGACGGCGTGATCCAGCAGCGCGGCTACTTCGACCTGCGCATGTGCTTTGACAACAACATCAAGGGCGAGATCGTGGTGGGCACGCTTGACCCCCTGGACGTAATTCCAGACCCGGACGCCAAGAGCTACGACCCCGACAAATGGGGTGACGTCATCATCACCCGGTGGCTGACGCTGGACGAGATCGAACAGATATTCGGCAAGGCCGCGCGCAAGAAGGCCGAGGACAGCAACGACGGCGGCCAGGACTTCGGCGACATGGACGACGAGGTGCGGCGCAACAAGTTCGCCAGCCGCGACGGTGCTGCGGTGTTCGATGCGCTGGCCAAGAAGGAGGATGGGCTGGAGCGGTACCGGGTGATTGATCGCCAGCGCTTCGTCCATGAGCTGACCATGTGCCTGGTCTGGCCAGGAGCAGGGGACATCGTGGCGGAAGACAATATGGCCGCCGACTCCATCGCCGATGCACTGGCCAACGGCGCGGTGCGGGCCAAGCGCATGCGCCGACGCGTGAAGTGGACGGTGACAACCTTCACTGCCACGCTGCACGACACCTACAGCCCCTATGAGCATTTCACGGTGGTGCCGTACTTTGCCTACTTCCGGCGCGGCAAGACTGGCGGCATGGTGGACGATGCCATCGGCCCCCAGGAGGCACTGAACAAGGCGGTGAGCCAATTCGTGCATGTGGTCAACACGGCGGCCAACAGCGGCTGGGTGGTGGAGGAAAACTCCCTGACCAATATGACGCTGTCCGAGTTGCAGCGCGAGGGGGCCAAGACGGGCCTGGTGGTCGAGTACAAGAAGGGCACCAAGGCACCCCATAAGATCCAGCCCAACCAGATTCCTACGGGCGTGGATCGCATCATCGACCGCGCGGACAAAGCGCCCAAAGACGTGACGGTGCCCGAGGCCATGCGCGGGCAGCAGGGGCCTGAAACGTCGGGCGTGGCCATCCAGTCCAAGCAGTTTGCCAGCCAGCAGCAGTTGGCTGTGCCGCTGGACAACCTGGCCTACACGCGCCAGCTGCTGGCCACTCGGATTCTCAAGCTGATCCAGCGCTATTACGACACGCATCGCATTTTCCGGATCACCGAGACCGACCCGATGACGGGCAAGCCGACCGAGCAGGTGCTGGAGATCAACCGTTTTGACCCGGGCACTGGCACCTATCTCAACGACGTGACCATTGGCACCTACGACGTGGTGATCACCGAGCAGCCCATGCAGGTGACGTTTGAGAACAGCCAGTTCCAGCAGGCGCTGGAGATGCGCAAGGCGGGCGTTGTCATCCCCGATGCGACGGTCGTCCGCTATTCCAACTTGGCCGACAAGCACGAAATTCTGGCCAACATGCAGGGCAACCAGCCACCCGCCGATCCAACGCTGGAGGCGCGCGTTCGCCTCATCGATGCTCAGGCGCGAAAGACCGACGCACAGGCCACCGACGTGAAGGTGAAGACCCAGTACAGCGGCGTGCAGACGGCGCAGGTGATCGCTTCCACGCCAGCGACTGCAGGCCTTGCCGATGGTCTGCTGAAGTCTGCGGGCTACGTGGACCAGGACGCAGCACCCATCGTGCCCGAGGCGCCAGCCGGTTTACCCAGCGTTGACCTGCCCCAGAACACCGATCCGCTCACCCCGGCCAGCCCAGGCGTGGGTGCGAGCGAAGGAATTGAAACCCTGGCCGCAGACGGCCTGCAATCTTGAAGGAGAACCACACCATGACGACAGCCACCGAAGGTACTGAACTGCAATCTGCCGACACCCAGGACGAGGTCGGCAAAGGCAAGGAGCCACTCGATCTCGGCCACGAAGTGATGCCAAAGCAGCCGGTCACCGCTGCCACAGCCACCGAACCTGACGAAGGTGAAGACACCGGCAAGGTCAGCAATGGCATTCCGCGTGCGCGCATGAATGAAGTCATTCGCCAGCGTGAAGCGGCCCAGGCGGAAGCCGAAGAGCTGCGCCGTGAGATTGAGCGCCTGCGTGCGGGCCAGGGAGGCGCGGCACCAGCACCTGCATCACCTGCATCACCTGCATCACCTGCGGCACAGACCTTCGACGTTCGGGCCGCCGAGGAGCAGTACGCACAGGCTATGCTGGACGGAGACGTGAAAGTGGCGGCAGCTCTGCGCATGCAAATCAACGCCCACATTGAGGAGGCAGCTTTCACACGCTTTTCGGAAGCGACTTCCAGCCAGCAGGCCGCTGTAAAGGCCCAGGCCACGGTGGAGGAACTGCTACAGGCATATCCCTGGCTGGATGCCCCCGAGGGGGGGGAGGCGTTGGAACTGATCGAGGCGTCGGTGATGCTGAAGATGAGCCGTGGCACATCGCGCCACCAGGCCTTGGCCGAGGCTACCAATGCCATTGCACCGCGCTTCGCTCCAGACGGTACCCCCCGTAGGGTATTGCCAGCGAACCAGGGGGCTGTTGATACTCGCTCCGAGCGCGCGGATCGGCGTGGTTCAGCAGATTCCCTGCTCCAGCCCGCTGCCGTTCAAGCGGGGATGGGCAATCGCGCCACTCCATCGCAGGTGGATGCCAATCGACTGACTGACGATGAGTACATGGCGCTGCCAGAGGCTGAGCGCAAGCGCTTGCGCGGCGACTGAGCCTGCACTGGCCGGCAAGGCTTCACCCACCTTGCCGGTGTCACTTTCCGGGTTGTCGCCCCATGGCTGGCGTTAAACGGCCTGGCGCTCTTGGCCGCCCGTAGCCATGTTTTCCGCAGCAGGGCAGCGTTATGTCCCGACAAGTGAATTTACTTTTTGGAGCATGACATGCAAACGAATTTTGCTGAACTGACCCCAGTGCAGAAGTTGAACTGGTCTCGTGAGACCTGGAGCGCAGCGCGCGACCAGATGTTTATCAGCCGCTTCACGGGCAAGGGTGACAACAACGTCATCCACCGTGTCACCGAGCTGACCAAGACGGAAAAGGGCGATCAGTGCCTGTTCCAACTGGTGGCCGACCTGGTGGGTGACGGCGTGATTGGCGACAACGAACGCGAGGGCAACGAAGAGTCCATGAAGTCGTACAGCCAGATCATCACCCTTGATCAGCTGAGCCACGGGGTGAAGAACAAGGGCAAGATGGCCGATCAGCGCACGGTGATCAACTTCCGCGAGAAGGGCAAGGACAACCTGTCGTACTGGTTGGCCAACCGCTGCGACCAATTGGCGTTCCTGACCCTCTCTGGTGTCAGCTATGCGTTCAACAACGATGGTTCGCCGCGTGTGGGCTCGCCTTTCCCCGATCTGGCCTTCGCTGCCGATGTGTCCGCGCCTTCGGCGAAGCGTTCGCTGATGTGGGATGGCACGTCGCTGCAACAGTCGGCCACGGGCAGCATCACCTCCAGCTTCGTGCCCAAGTACACGATGATCGTGGATCTCATCGCCTATGCGAAGGAGCACCGCATCAAACCGCTGATGGCTGGTGGCAAGCCGTACTACGTGCTTTTCCTTGCGCCAGGCTCCCTGGCTGCATTGAAGAAGGATCCCGACTACCAGCGTGCGGTCGTTGCCGTGGCTACCAAGGGTGGTATGGATTCGCCCTGGTTCAGCGGTGCCACGGTGACCGTGGACGGCGCAGTGCTGCACGAGCATCCCCTGGTGTACACGACCAAGGGCGCTGCTGCTGGTGCCAAGTGGGGAGCTGGCGGCAACGTCAATGGCACGCGCTCGCTGCTGTGTGGCGCACAGGCGCTTGGCATGGCTGACCTGGGCCCTGGCGACTGGGTGGAAAAGCTCTTCGAGTACGACTCCCAGGTGGGCCTGAACATCGCCAAGATTCTGGGCTTCCTGCGGCCCAAGTTCATGTCGATCTACGACAAGTCCGTCGAAGACTTCAGTGTCATCGCTGTCGACCACTACCTGCAATAAGCCGCCACCGGGGGCGGGGCCTGCGTGGCTCCGTCCTTCCCATTTCCCTTGTCGAAGGAACCACCATGCCTATCAAGAAACTCTCTGGCCGCCAGCAAGTCATCGCGGCCACCGCTGACTTCAAGTTCTCCGATCTCGCCAGCGGCGTCTATGCGCCCGCCGTGGATGTGCCCGGCGGCGCCATCGTTGTGGGCGGCCACCTGGCCATCACCGAAGTTTTCAACTCGGCGACCGATGACAAGTTCTCCGTCGGCGACCAAGAGGGCAGCGACGCGGCTGTCAAGACCACCTATGCAGCGCTGTCAGCCGACATTGCCGCGCCTGGCGCCGTGGCCCTGGTGCCCACTGGCAAGAAGTACGCCAAGTCGGGCACCGTGGGCGTGGCCTGGACTGGCACCGGCGCTGCGCCAACGGCGGGTGCAGGGCGCCTGACGGTGCTCTACATCGTGGACGGCCGCGCGGCGTTCAGCCAGGGCTGACCTGGATTCATTCGGTGGCCTATGGCTGCTTTCGCCCGGTGGCTTCAGGGCCGCTGGGTCTTTTTTCAAGGATTCCTTCATGAAATTCCGTTCCCCCACCCATGAGCCGCTGCACGTCGCGCTGACCACTGGCCACACCGCTGTCGTGTCTGCCGAAGGCACCGAGCTTGATCCCATGTTCCACCGCGAGGCCGTCGCGCGTGGCGCGGTGCCCGTCGATTCGTCCGGTGCTGGTGGCGACATGCAGGCGCAGCTTCTGGGCCGCCACCTGGCGATCAAGGACGCGCTGAACACCATGCTCAACGGCAGCGACAAGGACGACTTCACCGCCGATGGCAAGCCCAACCTGATCCGTTTGAAGTCCAAGGCGGGCTTCGCTGTGACGCGCGAGGAGGCCGATGCCATCTTTGCCGAGCTGGCCAAGGTGGAGTAAGCGGCCATGAACGTCGCCGACTTCATTGCCGTGTTCAGGAGCGAGCTGGCCGACAACGAAGTGCCGCACTTCTGGAGCGACGAAGAAATCGTTGCCTACCTGAACGAGGCGGTGCAGGAGGCGTGCGAGCGGGCGTATTTGATCGAGGATCGTGCCACGCCAGCCGTGTGTGCGGTCTCGCTGGAGCCTGGTGTGGACACCTACAGCCTGCACCCATCGGTTTTCCAGATCAAGCGCCTCACTTTCCGAGGCAGGCCGCTGGATGAAACCAGTGTGGATGCGCTGGACGATGAGTGCCCAGGCTGGGAGATGCGCAGTGGTCAGCCCAGGTCGTTCATTTTTGAGCAGGCCAGCGGCGCCATGCCAGCGCGCGTGCGCCTGGTGCCCACGCCGACCCAGGCTGAGCCCATCGCCTTGACCGTGTACCGCGGTGCGCTGAAAAAGCTCAGTGCAGACTTGGATCAAGGCAAGCCTGAGATTCACGAGCGCTTCCACGCGCGCCTCAAGGACTGGGTGTACCGCTGCGCCTACCTCAAGCAGGACACCGAGACCTTCGACAAGATGAAGGCGGGCGAGTATGGGGCCCTGTTTACAGCGTCTTTCGGCGAGCGGCCCGACGCCAATGTGCAGCGCAAGCAGCGTGACCGCCAACCACCAATCGTGCGCAGTGCTTGGTAGTCAGGTCTACCGTTTGGCGGGTGGGTTGTTTCCTCGTCCGCCGCCAGAGGGATTGCCTGGATTGCGGCTTGGCCAGTTGGGGTTGGGTGGGCTGCTTGCGTGCATAGAACCTCCTCAAGACTGAGGGGGGGCAGTTTACAGGTTCCCCCCTCTGGGGTTTCCATTTTTCCCCGCGCGTGGAGAGACTGCTTCAAGCATCCTTGAAAGGTCTTTCCATGGCACATCCCCAGTCCCATGCCGCGCGCCGGCTGATGGGTATTCAATCTCTACATCGTCAGTACCAAGACGGCGGACAAGTTCGCGGCCCTGGCACCGGAACCTCTGATTCCATTCCAGCCCGTCTGTCCGATGGCGAGTTTGTGTTGCCTGCCGACACGGTGCGAAAGGTGGGGGTAAAAAGCTTGCGCGATCTGGTGCACGCTACGCACGCCCCAGTGAAGGCGAAGTCCGGGCGGCACAACTATGCCAACGGCGATTTGGTAACCACGGATGATCAAAAGCGCCCCAACAGCCTTGACGTTGGTTCTTGGGCCCAACAGCAGGAGCAGGAGCGCAACAGGCAAACCCAGACGGCTCTGGCCCAAGGACAGGCCACGATGGATGCGGCACAGGCCAATGCTGACGCCTTGGCGGCTGCGTCTAAACCCACGTCAGCCGCAGCGCAGTCTGCTGGAGCACAAATGACCGCGCTGCCTGGTGCAGAACCTGCATCGCTGGAAAGTCGGGTTAGCCAAATCCCAACCGGTGGCCTGAATGCGCCAGCGCCGGATGGCTCGCATGGCAGTTGGTCGAACACGGAGGTGGGGCGCAACGTAACCAACTCGCTCGCGGCGCTTCCTGGCGTGGCTGGCGCGCTGCCGACGATCGCCAAGACAGGTGGTGCAGTCAGCTCTGGAATCAATGCGGCCTCACGACTGCTCAATGCAGGTGCTGTCGTTGCAGCTGCCGGGCCTGCTCCTGCGCAAGCTCCAGCGCCTGCCAGCACCACAGCGCCCGGTGCGCAAGCGGGCGCAGGCGCTGGGCGGGGCTTGATCAACCCGTCCATGGCCGATCCATCAAAGCCTTTGCCGCAGCCCGGGCCATCTTCTGCTCTACAGCCCGATCACGGCCCTCTTGGTGACCGCACCACCTTGACCAACGAGCAGACAGCCATCATGAATCCGGCTGGGCGCATCACAGCAACGCGCGGTGCCAACGGCACGATGGAGTTCAGCGGCGGCAACGTGAGTGGCCAGGTGTCGTACAACGACGCCAACGGCAAGGCGCTGCCAGGCGGTGGGCTGAATGGGAAAGGTTTTTCTGCATTTGACGTCGCCCCAGCGGGGGCGAATATCGCAACAGGGCCCAATGGCTCCTATGCCTTTGCCACCAGCGGTTCAGGGCTGCAAGGCCAAGGGAACGAAGGCAACCAAGGTGGCCAGGGCAGCCAGCGCGGTGGATATACCTCAGACGGTATCGACGTGCGGGGCCTCAACGGCCCGCAGGCTGACAAGTACGCCGCCGAGGTGCGCCAGGCCCAGGCCATCAACCAGGGCCAGGCAGAGCAGCGCAAATCCTGGGAGAACCGTGTTGCCCAGTGGAACGATCCGTTCAGTGGGGTCGGCAAGGCCCGGCGCGACATGGAGGTCTCACTCAGCGGCATGACTCCTTATCACCAC
Source organism: Simplicispira sp. (assembly GCF_028687295.1). Lineage (NCBI taxonomy): Bacteria > Pseudomonadati > Pseudomonadota > Betaproteobacteria > Burkholderiales > Comamonadaceae > Simplicispira > Simplicispira sp. The sequence continues at coordinate 1,902 of NZ_JAQUAL010000002.1, read as the reverse complement.
CGGGGCAAAGGCGGGGCGGGGGAGGCTCTCACGGCCGCTCGCCTAGCGGCCTACGGCGACCTGTCGAAGCAGCACTTCGGTATGGCTGCGGGTGATCGCGATGACGCCACCAGGCGCCACACGAGCGACAACACATTGCGTGGCACGGAGATGCAGGAGCAAGGCGGGACAGCCCGGGCACGTCTTATGGAAGCAGGCCGCAACGATCGGTTCGGCCAAGAGCAAGGCCTGGCGCGCGACAAGTTCGGCTTGGAGCAGACAGCGGCGGGGTATCAAAACCGGGGCGCCCAGCGCATTGAAAAGGCTCAGCAGGATTTGGAGGCGGCTGGAGACGATCCAGCGAAGCAGCGCAGTGCCCGCCAGCGCCTTCTCGGACTGATGGGAAAGCAGGACGACGACGCATGGCAAGGCATTGCGTTGCAGGGGGCGACCGATGCGCACGGCAACAAGACGGAAGGTGTCCTGGCTGCGCTCAACAAGCGCACTGGGGATGTGCGTCGACTGGACCAAGGGGCACAGCCCCCGTCAGCAGCCCCCGCTGAGGGCACTCGCGTGCGTGGAAAGGACGGAAAGATGTATGTGGTGAAGGACGGTAAGCCAGTTTTGGTGGGAGGGTAAGTCATGACTGCTGTGAATTGGAGCGATTTCACGCCTGTGGGCAATGAGCCTGCTACAGGCGCTGGCCCCGTCGATTGGTCGCAGTTTGAAGAGGTCAAACCGGCTGAACCTGGCTTCATCCCTACCATCAAGCGCACGGGCGGGCAGATGCTCACGACTGCGGCCACGGCCACCGAGGACGTGACCGGGCCGAATGCTGTCACGAATGCAGTTCGAGAGACAGGGCAGGGGATCATCGACCGCAACCCGGCGGGCATCAAGAGCCTTCGCGATCTGGTGGACAGTCCCTGGCTGGCTGTGAAGGAGTCGGTGGGGCAGTTCGCGCCGCAGATTGGCGCGGCAGCGGCGGGTGGCTTTGCAGGCGCGCGAGCCGGTGGCGCGATTGCTGGGCCGGCTGGTGCCGTGGTCGGCGGTGCCGTCGGCAGTCTGCTGCCCATCTTCACCCAAGAGTACGGCGGCATTCGCCAGGAGCAGAAGGAATCCGGCCAAGAGGACAAGGCTCGCGCACTGGCGGCGGCCATACCTGCGACTGCCCTGGAGCGCGTGGGTATGGGCAAGGCGCTCAGTGTGCTCAAGGGTGGCCCGGTTGGCGCTGGCTCCATTCTGAAAGAGGTCGGCAAGGGCGTCCTCAAGGAAGGTGCAACTGAGGGCGCGCAGAACGTGATCGAGCAGTGGGGTGCGTTCAAAGACCCAACGGCTGGTCAAAATCTGGAAGACACGGCGCTGGCTGCGGCGATGGGGGGTATTGGCGGGGGTGTGATGGGCGGTGCTACTGGCGCAGTCAGTTCATATCGCCAGCGTGTCCAGCAGCAGGCTGACACCCAGCCCCAGCAGAGCGCCGAGCTGGCCGCCACCAATGCAGGGAGCGCGAGCACCGCCGCACCGCCGCTGGCTCTGGGCAACACGCCCGACCCGCTGATCAGCTTCCCCGATGGCTCGGTGGGCCGACAGTCGGAGGTTGACAAATACATCAACGATTTGCCGGAAGACCAGCGCGTTGCTGCACGCGCCAAGCTGATGGGCTACGCGCCCCAGCCCGTGCAGCGCCCCTCCGAGGCCATGGGCATTGACCCCGCTGCCGGGCCGCTGTCCAGAAGCGCCGCCCTGGCGGTGGACTCTGGAGCCTACATGCCGCCCGCAGGCCAGGCCCCGGCGACTGCCCCCGAGCCCGACCCCGTGGTGCTGCAAAACCGCGACCGCACCAGCGCGGCCAGCATTGCCCAGATGCAGGAGATTGCCGCCAACCCGGACTACCTGCGCGTGGGGCCGTCCCGCGACATGACC
>NZ_JAQUAL010000092.1:0-12699 GCF_028687295.1 Simplicispira sp. | reverse complement strand
CCTTTGTCGGTGATCTCGCCCTTGTCGATGGAGGGCGGCTCGGCCACCAGCAGCGCGCGGGCCACGCGGCTGGCGCTGCCGGTGGACTCGCGGGCCAGCTGGCCCAGCACGGCCTCGATGCGCTGGCGCACGGCGGGGTGGCCCACCACGTCGGCCCAGGGGGCGTCGGGACCCAGGCCCGCCACATCGCGGCAGGCGGGCGAGGGGAACAGCAGCGCGCCCACTTCCTTCATGTTCAGGCCGGTAAGCACCACGTCCTGGATGTAGGGCGCACCCGCCACGATGATCTTGGCGCGCATGGGGCCTACGCTGACGAAGGTGCCCGTAGAGAGCTTGAAGTCTTCGGCAATGCGGCCATCAAAGGCCAGGCCCCGGTGGATGTCGTGCTCGTCGATCCACTTCACTGCATCGCCCGTACACAGGTAGCCCTCGTCGTCGAAGGCATCGCGCGTGGCGGCATCCGAGCGCCAGTAGCCGGGCGTGACGTTGGGGCCGCGATAGCGCACTTCGGTCTTGCCGTCCACATCGACCAGTTTCAGCACCATGCCGGGCACGGGCGCGCCGATGTGGCCCGAGCGCACGTCGGGGCTGTTGACGAACATGGCAGACGGCGCCGACTCGGTCATGCCCAGGCCCGTGGCCATGACGATGCGCTCGCCGATGGCGGCCTCTTGCGTGGCGTGCAGGCTGTCCCACACGGGCTGGGCCAGGCCCGCCCCCGAGTAAAAGAACATGCGCACCCGCGACAGCAGCGTGCTGCGCAGCTGGGCATCGGTCTTCATGGCCTGGGCAATCATTTCAAAGCCGGTGGGCACGTTGAAGTACACCGTGGGCGCAATCTCGCGCAGGTTGCGCAGCGTCTCGCCAATGTGCGCTGCCGTGGGCTTGCCGTCGTCGATGTAGAGCGTGCCGCCGTGCATCAGCGTGAGGCCGAAGTTGTGGTTGCTGCCAAAGGTGTGGTTCCACGGCAGCCAGTCCACCAGCACGGGCGGGGCCTCGGCCAGCACGGGCAGCGACAGCGTGATCTGTTGCAGGTTGGCGCACCACATGCGCTGGGTGTTGATGACCGGCTTGGGCATCTTGGTGGAGCCGCTGGTGAACAGAAACTTCACGATGGTGCCGGGGCCGGTGGCGTGCATGGCCGCATCCACGGCGGCTGTGGCCACGGTGCTGCGCAGGCACCCGAAGGTGGTGCTCTGGCGGCCTTCGATGGTGCCCTGGGCCAGCACCACCTCTACATCGGCGGCCACGGTGGCGGCAATGGCCGCGCCGTAGCGCGCGCCATCGGCGGCAAACACCAGGCCGGGGGTCAGGGTCTGAATGGCGTGGCGCAGCTTGTCGTAGTCCTGGCTGACGGTGGCGTAGGCGGGCGATACGGGGCAATAAGGCACCCCGGCGTAGATGCAGCCCAGCGCCAGCAGCGCGTGCTCCAGGGAGTTTTCACTGAGCACCACCACGGGGCGCTCGGCATTCAACCCGCGCTCCAGCAGCGCCTGGCCAATGCTGCGGGCAGCGTCCAGCGCCTGGGCGTAGCTGATGTGTTGCCAGTCGCCCGTGGCGCCGCCTGGCAAGGACACGCGGCGCGCCAGAAAGCTGTGCTCGGGCGTGACCTCGGCCCAATGCACCAGGTAATCGGTCACGCGCCGGGCGTAGGCGCCCAGGGGCAGATCGGCTTGCAGGTAACGCACGCCGGGCGCACCGTCGCGCAGGTTGACGCGGGTGACGCCAAAGTTCATCGGGCGGTAACGGGGGGTGTTCATGGCTCAGTCCTCCTTGCGCACCTTGGCGGCGCGGCCTTCCAGGAAGTCGGCCAGGCGCGCCTTGGCTTCGGGCGCGCTTTGGGCAATGGCGGCCATCATGGCTTCGGTGAAGAAGCCCTGGTCGGCGGGCTGCTCGGCAATGCGCGGCAGCGCGTGCATGAGGGCGTAGTTGGTCAGCGGCGCGTTTTGTGCCACGCGCACGGCCAGCTCCAGCGCCTTGTCAAAGGCCTGGCCCTCGGGCACCAGGTACTGGGCCAGGCCCACGCGCTCACCGTCTTGTGCGTTATAGACGCGGCCTGTGAGCATCATGTCGGCCATGCGCGCCGCACCGATCAATTTGGGGATGCGCACCGCCCCGCCACCGCCGACAAAGATGCCGCGCGAGCCCTCAGGCAGCGCATAAAAGGTGGAGGCATCGGCCACGCGAATGTGGCAGGCGCTGGCCAGCTCCAGCCCGCCGCCCACCACGGCGCCGTGCAGCGCGGCAATCACCGGCACAGGGCCGTACTGCACCCGTTCCAGTGCGGCATGCCACATGCGCGAGTGGTGCAGGCCCTGGCCAGCATCGCGCTCTTGCAGCTCCGACAAGTCCAGGCCAGCGCAGAAATGCGGCCCATCACCGTCGATCACGGCGGCGCGCACGCTGGCGGGCATGGTGTCAAACAGATTGCGCAGGGCCAGGATCAGGCCGTCGTTCAAGGCGTTGCGCTTGGCCGCGCGGGTCAGGCGGATCACGGCGACTTCCTGTTGCTCGCCGCGCAGTTCGAAATGGATGTCTGGATGGGTCATGGTGGCTTTCGTAATGGCGCAATTGTGGTTATAGTTAATAACCAATTCAAGCAAGCCAAGCCCATTTTTTGTTGGTGTTTACCCTTGATCTGCGCCACCCTCCGTGGTGCATGCCGGGGCGAGCGCGCAGCACACGGGCACAACCCGGGAGACACCCCATGGACTACGAAAATCTGATTGCCATCGACATCCACACCCACGCCGAAGTGAGCTGCCGAAACCCGTTTGACAACTACGGCGAGGAGTACGACCGCGCCGCCGACAAGTACTTCAAAAATGGCCGCCGCCCCACCATTGCCGAAACCGTGGCGTACTACCGCGAGCAAAAAATCGGCCTGGTGATGTTCACCGTGGACAGCGAGTCCCAACTGGGCCGCCGCCGCATTCCCAATGAAGAAATCGCCCAGGCAGCGCGGGAGAACAGCGACATGATGGTGGCCTTTGCCAGCATCGACCCGCACAAGGGCAAGATGGGTGCCCGCGAGGCCCGCCGCCTGATCGAGGAGGAAGGCATCCGGGGCTTCAAGTTCCACCCCACGGTGCAGGGCTACCACCCCTACGACAAGATGGCCTGGCCCATCTACGAGGTGATTGCCGAGCACCAGTTGCCCGCGATCTTCCACACCGGCCACAGCGGCATTGGCAGCGGCATGCGCTGCGGCGGCGGGCTGCGGCTGGCCTACAGCAACCCCATGCACCTGGACGACGTGGCCATCGACTTCCCCGACATGCAGATCGTGATGGCGCACCCGAGTTTTCCGTGGCAGGACGAAGCGCTCAGTGTGGCCACGCACAAGCCCAACGTGTGGATAGACCTGTCGGGCTGGAGCCCCAAATACTTCCCCAAGCAGCTGGTGCAGTACGCCAACACGCTGCTCAAAGACCGCGTGCTGTTTGGCAGCGACTACCCGCTGATCACACCCGAGCGCTGGATGAAGGATTTTCAGGAGGCCGGCTTCAAGCCCGAGGTGATGCCCGGCATCCTCAAGGACAACGCCGTGCGGCTATTGGGCCTGGACAAAAAAGCGCCCGCTGCCACGCCGCAGGCCTGACCGGTCAGTCGTACACCTTTTGCAGCAGCCGGATCAGCGTCTTGCGCTCGGTGGCGGTCAGGCGGGCGGTGGCGTCTTGCTCCAGCTGCGCGGCGGTTTGCTCGGCCTGGGCAGTCAGCGCGGCCCCTTCAGGCGTCAGGTGTACGCCCATGGCGCGGCCATCGCTGGGGTGGGGGCGGCGCTCAATCAGGCCGCGCCGCTCCAGTGCGGCAATCAGGCCCACCATGTTGGGCGGCAGCACGTTGAGCGTGGCGCACAGCTGGCGCGAGGTGATGCCGGGGTTGTGCGCCACCAGCGACAACACCGAAAACTCCACCACCTTGAGCCCATACACCGCCATGCGCTCCATGAACAGCCCAATCACCGACAACGAAGCCCGGCGCGCGTTGTAGCCCACCAGCGTGCGCAGCAGGCTGGTGTCCACGGCCTCGGTGGCGGGTGCGGGGGCATCGGTGCAGGCAGCGGGGGGCGGGGTCTTCTTGCGGGATCGGGTACTGGACATGGGGCGCCATTGTGCCGCGCCCGCCTGCCACCACCGCCTGCGCTGCGCCAGGCGGCGGCTACACCGCTTCCAGCGCCATCACCGCCGTGGCCGTGTTCGAAATGGGGATGTGGTAGTTGCTGTGGACGCGGCGCACCCCCGGCGCTGCCGCACTGAGCGCCCCGCGCATGGCCAGCCACATCAGCAGCTCCACGCCCTGGGTGCCGGTTTTTTCCACCAGCTCATGCACGCTGAACTGCGTGGCCCATTCGGGGTTGCTGGTCAGGCTCTCGATGAACTGCAAATCAAACGCCTTGTTGATGAAGCCCGCGCGCTCGCCATCGAGCTGGTGCGACAGGCCGCCCGAGGCCATCACGGCCACCTTCTTCGTGCTGTCCCAGCTCTGGATGGCCTGGCCCACGGCCTTGCCCAGCGCGTAGCAGCGCTTGGCCGAAGGCAGCGGAAACTGCACGGTGTTAATGCACACCGGCACCACCGCCACGGGGCAATCGCCCTCGGGCCAGAACAGCTTGAGCGGCAGCGTGCAGGCGTGGTCCACCAGCATCTCCTGGCAGGTGACCACATCAAACTCCTGCTCCACCAGCGTATGGATGAGGTGCCACGACAAATCCACCTCGCCCGCCAGCGGCGCCAGCGTGGGAATGCCCCAGCCCTCGTCGGCGTTGTGGTACTGCGCCGCCGCACCCACGGCAAAGGTGGGCATTTTGTCGAGGAAGAAGTTCAGCCCGTGGTCGTTGTAGAACATCACCACCACGTCGGGCTTCTTCTCGCCCAGCCAGTGGCGGATGGGCGGAAAACCGTCGAAGAAGGGCTTCCAGTAGGGGTCGTTTTGCAGGCCTTTGTGGATGGCGTTGCCAATGGCCGGGATGTGCGAGGTGCCAAGGCCCCCGATGAGTTGTGCCATGGGGTCTCCTTATTGGCCAGCGGCCACGAGTTTGGCTTTGAATGCTTCTTTGGTCATGCCGGTTTGCTGCGCACCGATGTCCTGCATATCCAGCTGGAAGATGCCCGCAAACTTGGCCAGGTAGTAGGCATTGCCACCGGCAGCAATGAGTTGCAGCACGTTCTTGGCGCGGATGGCGGCGGCTTGCGCTTCGTTGAGGCCGTACTGGCGCATATAGGCCTCGGGGTCGGCCACAAAGGCGGCGCGGTTGGCGGCGTCGTTGAACGAAAAGCACATCTTGTTCAGCGCGTAGCCCTTGCGGGCCTGGGCGCCATCGAACAGCGTGGTGCCGGGGATGGGGGGCAAGGCAGTGGTCACGGGGGTTGTCTCCAGGGGGAAGGTGGACAGGGCGAGGCCGGGGGCCATGGCGTCAGGCGGCGAACACCTCGGTATCCACCTCGGAGGTGCCCTGGGCGTTGTAGCGCTGGCCCACCACGGTGTGCTGGTTGATGAGCGCACCCAGCCGCGCCAGCACCGGCGCGCTCAGCGCCACCTGCGCGGCGCCCAGGTCATCGTGCAGGTGCGCCACGCTGGTGGTGCCGGGGATGGGGATGATGTCTTCGCCCTGGTGCAACAGCCACGCAATGGCCAGCTGCGCCAGCGAGCAGCCCACTTCTTGCGCCAGGGCGCGGCAGCCCTCCAGCAGTTGCAGGTTGGCGGCATAGTTCTCGGGCGCAAAGCGGGGCATGGCGCGGCGGATGTCTGCGGGGTGCAGCGTGGCCACATCGGTCAGCTCGCCGCACAAAAAGCCACGGCCCACGGGGCTGAAGGCGACAAAGGCCACGCCCAGTTCGCGGCAGGCATCCAGCACGGCAATTTCCGGGTTGCGCGTCCACAGCGAGTATTCGGTCTGCAAGGCGGCGATGGGGTGTACGGCGTGCGCCCGGCGCAGCGTGGCCGCCGACACTTCCGACAGCCCGATGCTGCGGATCTTGCCCGCGCGCACCAGATCGGCCAGGGCGCCCACGCTGTCTTCAATGGGCACCGTCTTGTCCCAGCGGTGCAGGTAGTACAGGTCGATCACGTCGGTCTGCAAGCGGCGCAGGCTGTCTTCGCAGGTCTGGCGCAGGGTGGCCGGGCGGCCATCGATCACGCGCACCAGCTTGCCATCGCCGTTCACGTCCACGCCCTGCATGCCGCATTTGCTGGCCAGGGTGAAGCGGCTGCGGTGGTTTTTGAGCACCCGGCCCACCAGCGTCTCGTTGGCACCAAAACCGTACAGGGCGGCGGTGTCGAACAGCGTCACGCCCGCATCCAGCGCGGCCAGCAGCACGCGCTCGCCCTGTTCGGGCGATACCGGCGCGCCGTAGGCATGGCTGAGGTTCATGCAGCCCAGCCCAATGGCGCTGACCTGGAAAGGGCCCAAAGCACGTTGTTGCATTCAATTCTCCATCAAAATGACGACCAGCCCTTATACGATAAGCGCAAGCAGCTATCAAATAATGAGCAAAAATCAGGCGTTGAGCTGCCGCTCCAGCTGGTGCAGCACCTGGTAGCAGGCCAGCACGCGGCCCACGCTGGCGTTGGGCTCGCGGCCTTCGCGGATGGCGGCAAAGAACTCGCGGTCTTGCAGCTCGATGCCGTTCATGGACACATCCACCTGGCTCACATCGATCTGCTCGTCCTTGCCCGTGTACAGGTCGTCGTAGCGCGCCAGGTAGGTGGCGGTGTCGCCGATGTAGCGGAAGTACGTGCCCAGCGGGCCGTCGTTGTTGAAGCTCAAACTCAGCGTGCAGATGGCGCCATTGGCCGCCTTGAGCTGGATGCTCATGTCCATGGCAATGCCCAGCACGGGGTGGATGGGGCCCTGGATGGCGTTGGCCTGCACGATGGGGCTGTTGGCCTGGTAGGCAAACAAGTCCACGGTGTGGGCGGCGTGGTGCCACAGCAGGTGGTCTGTCCAGCTGCGCGCCTGGCCCAGCGCGTTGGTGTTGGTGCGGCGAAAGAAATAGGTCTGCACATCCATTTGCTGGATGTGGAACTCGCCCTTCTGAATCTTGTGGTGCACGTACTGGTGGCTGGGGTTGAAGCGGCGGGTGTGGCCGCACATGGCCACCAGACCGGTCTGCTGTTGCAGGGCCACGACGGCTTCGGCGCCCTGGAGGCTGTCGGCCAGCGGAATCTCCACCTGCACGTGCTTGCCCGCCTTCAGGCAGGCCATGGTCTGCTCGGCGTGCATTTGCGTGGGCGTGCAGAGGATGACGGCGTCCACCTCGGGCAGCGCCAGCGCATCGGCCAGGTCAGTGGTGACGTGGCCAATGCCGTACTTGGCCGCCACTTCGCGGGTCTTTTCCAGGTCGCGGCTGATGAGCGAGACGACTTCCACGCCGTCGATATTTTTAATGCCGTCCAGGTGCTTGATGCCGAAGGCGCCAGCGCCCGCCAGGGCGACTTTGATGGTTTTTGCGGTCATGTCAGGGGTTCTCCAGAATCAGGTGGCCTACGGCCGTGTTGGATGCGGGCACATGGTAAAAGCGCTGCGCCACATGGGGCGCCGGGCCACCGGCCACGTCGGCCATGGCACCGCGCGCAATGAGCCACATCACCAGCTCGATGCCCTCGCTGCCCGCTTCGCGCACGTAGTCGATGTGCGGCAGGGTGGCCAGCGCGGCGGGTTCAGCGATCAGGCGATCGAGGAAGCGGTTGTCCCACTCCTGGTTGATGAGCCCGGCGCGCGGGCCTTGCAGCTGGTGGCTCATGCCGCCCGTGCCCCAGATTTGCACTTTGAGTGGCTGGTCAAACGACTCGATGGCGCGGCGGATGGCCTGGCCCAGTGCAAAGCAGCGCTGGCCCGAGGGCACGGGGTACTGCACCACGTTGACGTGGAACGGAATCACCTTCACCGGCCAGGCCTCGGGCGAGCCGAACAGCAGGTTCATGGGCACGGTCAGGCCGTGGTCCACCTTCAGGTTGTTGACGATGGTGAGGTCAAAGTCCTGCTGGATGACCGACTGGGCAATGTGCGCGGCCAGCTCGGGGTGGCCCATGACCTTGGGCACGGGGCGCGGGCCGTAGCCCTCGTCGGCAGGCTCGAATTCGGCGGCAGTGCCGATGGCAAACGTCGGGATGGTGCCCAGGTCAAAGCTGGTGGCGTGGTCGTTGTAGACCAGGAACACCACGTCGGGCTGGTTCTCGCGCATCCACTGCTTGGAAGGTTCGTAACCGGCAAACAGCGGCTGCCAGTAGGGCTCGCCGGTCTTGCCCAGGTCAATGGCGGCGCCGATGGCGGGCACGTGGGAGCTGTACACCGATGCCGTGATGCGCGCATGGCTGGCCGCGTTGGTGCCGGCTTCAGCCTGGCGCGCAGCGTGCTCGCCGATGATCTGGGCGGCCAGCGTTGCTTGCTGCGCCAGCTCCCAGGCTTTCCAGGCGTCGGAGCGGGCCATGGGGCCTTGGGCATCGCCAGCCTCGCCCAGGTAGCGGTTGCCCTCGGGGCTGCGGCCACCGGCGATCATCATGTCGCGGTACTGCAATTCGCTCATGCCGGTCATGCTGCCGGCCATTTGCTGGAAGGAGAGCCCGTCGGTGGCGCCCAGCTTGGCCAGAAAGTAGATGTTGCCGCCGGTGCGCATGGCCCAGTTCAGGTCGCGGGCGCGCACGGCGGCGCGCTGCTCGTCGGTCATGGGCCACTCGGCCAGGTAGGCGTCTTCGTCTTGCTTGAAGCGGGCACGGTTCTCGGCCTGCATCAGGCTCATGCAGAACTGGTTGAGCCAGTAGCCTTTGCGGCTTTGGTCAGCGTCAAAAATGGTCGTGCCGGGCACGTCCAGGTAGGGTTTGTCGAGTGGCACGGTGGCTCCTCTATTTAGGTTTCAGGTGGAATCGCCGCCGGGCCGCCCCAAGGCGATTCACGCCCCCTCGGGGGCAGCGACCCGCGCAGCGGCTGAGCGTGGGGGCTAACACGCTTCGGGCCAGTACAGGCGCATGGGGTTGTCCACCAACAGCTTTTGTTGCAGCGCTGGCGTGGTGGCGATGTGCGGAATGAAGTCCACCAGCAGGCCGTCGTCGGGCATGTGGTCTTTGAGGTTGGGGTGCGGCCAGTCGGTGCCCCAGAGCACGCGGTCAGGAAACTCCTCGACCACCTTGCGGGCAAACGGCACCACGTCGCGGTAGGCGGCCTGCTCGCCGTTCAGGGCGTGGGGGCCAGTGGCAGACAGGCGCTCGGGGCAGCTCACCTTGCTCCACACATTGGGGTGCTGGCGCATGAATTGCAGGAACAGCGCGAACTCTGCGCTGTCCACGCCTTTGGCCACGTCGGGGCGGCCCATGTGATCGACCACCACGGTGGTGGGGAGCTGGGTAAAAAAGTCCCACAGCTCGGGCAAGTCCACGGCCTCAAAGTAGATCACCACATGCCAGCCCAGGCGGTGGATGCGCGCGGCAATCTCCATCAGCTCGTCTTTGGGCGTGAAGTCCACCAGGCGCTTGACGAAGTTGAAGCGCACGCCGCGCACGCCCGCGTCGTGCATGGCCTGCAACTCGGCATCGCTCACGCTGCGCTTGACGGTGGCCACGCCCCGCGCCTTGCCACCGGAATGCACCAGGGCATCGACCATGGCGCGGTTGTCGGCGCCGTGGCAGGTGGCCTGCACGACCACGTTGCGGGCAAAGCCCAGGTGGTCGCGCAGCGCATAGAGCTGGTGCTTGCTGGCGTCGCAGGGCGTGTATTTGCGCTCGGGGGCGTACGGAAACTCGGCGCCAGGGCCAAACACGTGGCAGTGCGCATCGACCGCGCCTGCGGGCAACTGAAAGCGCGGCTGGCTGGGGCCGCTGTACCAGTCGAGCCAGCCAGCGGTTTTGGTGAAGTCACCGGAAGTCGGTTGGGACATGGCGGTTCTCAATCCAGCGATACGTTGGCTTTGCGGATCACGTCGCCAAAGCGTTGGCTCTCGTCCTTGACGAACTGGGTGAACTGCGCGCGGGTGGTCGGAAACTGCTCGTAGCCAAAGGTCTTGAATTTGTCGGCCACTTCGGGGCCTGACAGGGCCTGCTCAATGTCCTTGCGGATTTTTTCGGTCACGGCGGCGGGCAGGCCGGGGGGCACGGCAATGGCGTTCCAGCCCGTCACGACAAAGTCTTTGGGGCCACCGGCTTCGGCCACCGTGGGCACGTCAGGGAACTCGGCAGAGCGCTGCGGCCCGGCAAACGCCAGCAGGCGCAGCTTGCCCGCGCGGTACAGCGGCCCAGCGGTGGCGGCACTGCCCAGCGCAAAGGCCAGGTCGCCGGTCGAGACGGAGGTGTAGAGCTGCGTGGTTTCCTTGAAGATCACGTGCTCCATCTGCGTGCCCGTGGCGCTCTCGAACATCTCCGAGCCCAAATGCACCGGGTTGCCCACCGACCAGGAGCCGTAGTTGAGCTGGCCGGGGCGGGCCTTGGCGTCGGCCACGATGTCGGCCACGTTTTTGTACTTGCTCTGGGTGCCCACGGTGAAGAAGAAGTGGGTTTTGAACAGGGGCAGCAGCGTGTCGAAGTCTTTGGCCACGTCGTAGGGCAGCTTCTTGAACAGGCTGGGGTAGGCGGCCAGGTGGACGTTGTCGAGCACGATCAGGTCGTGGCCATCTTTGGCGCCGCGCTTGAAGGCGTCGATGGCGATGAAGCCGTTGCCACCGGGGCGGTTTTCCACCACCACCGACTGGCCCCAGGCCTTGGAGAGCTTGTCGGCCACCAGGCGGGCCACGCCGTCAGGCCCGCCGCCCACCGGGAACGGGGTGATGATGCGCACCGGCTTGCTCGGGAACGATTGCGCCGCAGCCCAGGGCGAAGCCAGCGCGCCCAGAGCGCACACGGCAGACAAGGCCAGTGCCGTGCCGATGCGGCGGCGGGCGGGGGAAGAAGGGGTGGTGTTCATGGATGTCTCCTGTTGTTTTGATTGCTATTGAAACAATAGCTGCTAGCGCTTATCTGAAAAGGCTTGGAAGCCGATTTGGCTTCATATGGCTATGGCAGACCGCTGGGGAAATGCGCACTGGCGCCGCCGCAGGCGGGGGCGTGCGCCGTGTCGCAGTCGATGGCGGTCAGTCGATGTACTTCAGGCCGGCGGCGGCCAGGGGCTCACGCATCTGGTACATGTCCAGGCCCAGCACGCCGCTGGCCAGCTTGGCGCGCTTTTCGCCCTCAAAGCTCTCGCGCTTTTGCGCTGCCGCCAGCGTGGCCACCGCGCGGGCAGCGGGCACGCAGACCACGCCATCGTCGTCGGCCACGATCACGTCGCCCGGCGTGACCAGCATGCCAGCGCACACCACCGGGATGTTGACCGAGCCCAGCGTGGCCTTGATGGTGCCTTTGCTGGAGATGGCGCGGCTCCACACCGGGAAGTTCATCTCCTGCAAGGTTTTCACATCGCGCACCCCGGCGTCGATGATGAGGGCGCGGGCGCCCCGGGCCTGGAAGGACGTGGCCAGCAGGTCGCCAAAGTAGCCGTCGGTGCATTCGGCGGTGACTGCCGCCACCACGATGTCGCCGGGCTGTATCTGCTCGGCGGCCACGTGCATCATCCAGTTGTCGCCGGGTTGCAGCAGCACGGTGACGGCCGTTCCGCTGACCTGCTGGCCGCTGTAGATGGGGCGCATGTAGGGCTTGAGCAGGCCCACGCGGCCCATGGCCTCGTGGACGGTGGCCGAGCCGAGGGCGGCCAGCCCGTCGGCGGCGGCGCGGTCGGCGCGCTGGATGTTGCGGTACACAACGCCTAGTTCAAACATGGTTCGGGTCTCCTTGGGGGGGGTGCGGGGCGGGGGGCTTACAGGCCCTTGGCCTTCAGGCGCGCGTCCAGGCGCGAGAACACGCGGCGCACGTTGCCTTCGTAGATCTGGTGCTTGTCGTCGCTGCTCAAAATGCGGCTGGCTTCGATGTAGCGCTTGGTGTCGTCGTAGTAGTGGCCGGTGGTGGGATCGATGCCGCGCACGGCGCCAATCATTTCGCTGGCAAACAGCACGTTCTTCACCGGGATCACGGTGTTGAGCAGGTCGATACCGGGTTGGTGGTAGACGCAGGTGTCGAAGTACACGTTGTTCATCACGTGCTCGTCGAGCAGGGGCCTTTTCATCTCCTGCGCCAGACCCCGAAAGCGCCCCCAGTGGTAGGGCACCGCACCACCGCCGTGCGGAATCAGGAACTTGAGCGTAGGGAAATCCTTGAACAAATCGCCCTGGATCAGCTGCATGAAGGCCGTGGTGTCGGCGTTCAGGTAGTGCGCGCCCGTGGTGTGGAAGCACGCGTTGCAGCTGGTGCTCACGTGGATCATGGCGGGCAGGTCGTACTGCACCATCTTTTCGTAGATGGGGTACCAGTGCTTGTCGGTCAGCGGGGGGCTGGTCCAGTGGCCGCCGGACGGATCAGGGTTCAGGTTGATGCCGACGGCGCCGTACTCATGGACGCACTTTTCCAGCTCGGGGATGCAGGTGGCCGGATCGACGCCGGGCGACTGCGGCAGCATGGCCACGGGCACGAAATGGTCGGGGAACAGCGTGGAGACGCGGTAGCAAAGTTCGTTGCAGATGGCCGCCCAGGTGCTCGATACGTTGAAGTCGCCAATGTGGTGGGCCATGAAGCTGGCACGCGGGCTGAACAGCGTGATGTCGCTGCCGCGCTCTTGCATCAGCTTGAGCTGGTTGGTTTCGATGGACTCGCGCAGTTCGTCATCGCTGATGCTCAGGTCGG
>NZ_JAQUAL010000091.1:0-12812 GCF_028687295.1 Simplicispira sp. | reverse complement strand
ATGGCGGTGCCCAAGGGGCGTTTGAGCCAGGCTGGCGACAGCTCTGTCAGGAACAAAGCGATACCAAAGCTCACTGGCACCGCCACCAGCAAGGCAATGAAAGAAGTGACCAGCGTGCCGTAAATCATGACCAGACCGCCGTACTCGTTCTGCACGGGATCCCAGACAGTGCTGGTCAAAAAGCCCAAGCCGTACTTCTCGATCGAGGGCCAGGCACCAATCACCAGCGAGGTCATGATGCCCAGCAGCAAAGCCAGCGTCAAAACGGCTGCGCCACGCGCCAGCCAGCCAAACATGCGATCCGCCAGCACGCCAGAAATCAGCGGCTTGCGGGAGGGGGGTGTAGTCTGCTGCGAGCCAGACCCTACCTTGGCAGGGGCGGCTTGGTGGACTGGCAACGTAGTGGACACGTCTGCGCCTTTGTAAAAAGTGAAGAAGGCAGCTGGCGTGGTGCCAGCCACCGTCAGATTACTTCAGGGCAATGGCCTTGCCGGAAGCGTCCTTGATGTTGTCCCAGGACTTCATGATGAGGTCTTTGACGCTGTCGGGCATGGGCACGTAATCCAGATCGGCAGCAAACTTGTCGCCAGACTTGTAGGTCCATTCAAAAAACTTCAGCGAGGTAGCAGCATCCGCAGGCTTTTCCTGAGCCTTGTGCATCAGGATAAACGTGGGGTTAGTGATGGGCCAAGTGGCGTCGCCGGGCTGATTCGTCAAGATCAGGTAGAAGCTCTTGGGCCACACCGCGCCAGCAGCGGCAGCCTTGAAGCCAGTGTCGTCAGGTGAAGCAAACTTGCCAGCAGCGTTTTGCAGCAAGGTGTAAGTCATCTTGTTTTGCTTGACGTAGGCGTACTCCACGTATCCGATGGAGTTAGGCAGGCGACCTACAAAAGCGGCCACGCCTTCATTGCCTTTACCGCCAGCACCCACGGGCCAGTTGACAGCGGTGCCCTCACCCACCTTGGTTTTCCATTCGGCATTGACCTTGGACAGGTAGTTGGTGAAGACAAAGGTGGTTCCCGAGCCGTCAGCGCGGCGCACCGGCGCAATATCGGCATCCGGCAACGGCACATTGGGGTTCAGCGCCTTGAGGGCAGGATCACTCCATTTGGTGATTTTGCCCAGGTAGATATCACCCAACACCTGGCCCGTCAGCTTGATCTGACCGGGATTGATGCCTTTGATGTTGACCACTGGAACCACACCACCGATCACGGTAGGAAACTGCACCAAGCCCTTCTTTTCCAGTTCTTCATCCTTCAAAGGCATGTCCGAGGCACCAAACGCCACAGTCTTGGCATCAATTTGGCGCAAACCAGCACCCGACCCCACGGACTGGTAGTTGATCTTCACACCAGTGGCCTTGTTGTATTCAGATGCCCACTTGGCATACAGCGGCGCTGGGAAGGTGGCACCTGCACCCGTAGCTTCTTGCTGCGCCATGGCACCGGAGAACGCTCCGGCAGAAGCCACACCAGCCACCAGAACTCGAATCATGGACATTTTCATGAAGATACCTTTTGGGATTGAAGGAGTTGGGATGTGGCGACTCTAGGCCCCTCATATGACAGTGCTGTGACAACAGCGGGCGCCTGTCACAAAGCATTTTTTCGATTCTGAGTGGCCAGCACGGCCCTTCGTCACATCTTCTTCACAGGCCCTGCGTAGTCTGTGTACTGCGCAAATAACACCTGTCACGCATCCAATGGCCATGTACCCTTCCGATAGTCCAGCGGTTGCACTGAACCGCCGCCAGTGGTTTGCCTGGAGCGCTGCTGCCAGCGCCGCCATGGCAGGCGACGCAACGGCCCAGCCCCTGCTGTCAGCCAGCCCGGCCCGCAACACCGATGCTGAACGCCCTTTGGTGGTGGCCCAAATCGTTGATTTGAGCCTGAACCAGCAAGATGTCAGCCGGGACTTTCTGGTGGGCTCACGATCCGCCTGGCAAGACCTGAACGCACGCGGCGGTGTGCGGGGCCGCACAGTGCAACACATCACGCTGGAAACCAATGGCTCACCCGCAAGCCTGCAAACTGCCTGGCAAACTGCACACCGGCAAACCGGGTGTGTGGCGTTGTCTGGTTGTGTGGGCAACGCCACCGCCGCCGCACTGGTGGCCATGCCCCCTCCTGCCGATTCCAGCTCTGCCCTGGCGCTGATTGCACCCTGGTTGCACAACGCTGTCACCGACAGCGAAGCCGAAACGGTGTTTGAGGTGTTTCCAGACCACCAGACCCAGATAGCGCATGCCATCAAAACGCATGCGTCGCTGGGGGTCAAACAGATCGGCGTGGTGTTTGCCAACGTACAGGTGCAGCAGCAATCCCAGGGCTATGTGCTCCAGGTAGCAAAGAGCCTGGGCCTGGAGGCCCAGATACTGCCGCACGCCAGCGCCAAGAGCCCCATTGCAAATCAGCTGATAACGCCAACGCAAACCATTATTTTGTTTGTCGGGGGAACTCCGGAGTTGCATGCCTTCGTGAGCAAGCTCGCCGCCCCACCAGGTCGGCAATGCTTTGTCGTGGCCCTGGCCGATGTCAACCTACAGGTGCTGGCCCAGATGGGAGGCACACCCAAGGGCATTTCTATCATCGCCACGCAGGCAGTTCCCTTGATCAGCTCCAGCCTGCCCGTGGTGCGCGCTTACCGCGATGCGCTGGGCCGGTTTTTTGACGAGTCCCCCTCCCCGCAAGGCCTGGCAGGGTTCATTGCCGCACGCTATACCGCCCAGGTTCTGGGCGGCATCACCGGCCCCATCACACGCGCCACCGTGCTCGCGGCATTGCAGCGGCGTGCTGATGTGAACATGGGCGGGTACGTCGTGGCCTACCGGGGGAAAAAGCGCACCAACGCCTACGTGACGCAAAGCATGCTGACCCAAGACGGTCGCATCATCGGCTGACGCACCGCCCCGAACACCAGAATGCGGGTGCTATGCTGCCCGCTGAAGATACAAGCGCCTTGCGCGCACCAACATGCACAACGGAACACTGCTCGCAGCTGTGGATCTGGGATCCAACAGCTTTCGCCTGGAAATTGGCCGCTTCGAGCACGGCCACATCCAGCGCGTGGAATACATCAAAGAAACCGTGCGCCAAGGCAACGGCCTGGATGACAACCGCAACCTGACGCCCGACGCCTTGCAGCGCGGTTGGGATTGTCTGGCGCGTTTTGCCGAGCGCCTGGCCGATTTTCCCAGTGCCCAGGTGCGTGCCGTGGCCACGCAAACCCTGCGCGAAGCGCGCAACCGCGATGTTTTTCTGCACCGTGCCAACCAGATACTGGGCCACCCCATTGATGTGGTGTCCGGCCCCGAAGAAGCCCGCCTGATTTACCAGGGCGTCTCGCACATGCTGGCGCAATCCAACGAGCGGCGGCTGGTGGTGGACATTGGCGGGCGCTCAACCGAGCTGATCCTGGGCCAGCAGTTCAACGCCAACGCGGTGGCCTCTTTCCGCGTGGGCAGTGTGGCGTGGTCAGCGCGGTATTTTCCGCAGGGTGTGTTTACGGCCCAGGCCTTCAACACCGCAGAAATCGCTGCCAAGGCCGTGCTGGACGAGGCCCTGGACGCTTACCGCCCCGAAGACTGGGAAGTGGCCTACGGCTCCTCGGGCACGATAGGCGCCGTGGGCGACATGCTGGCCGCAGCAGGCCACCCGCCCGGCACCATCACCCCCGAAGGGCTGGACTGGCTGCAAGAGCGCATGTTGCGCGCGCAAAGCGCTGACCGGCTGCGCCTGGAAGGGCTCAAGGAAGAGCGCCGCCCCGTCATTGGCGGCGGGCTCAGTGTGCTGCGCGCCGTGTTTGAGCTGTTGCAAATTGACCGGATGCAGGTGGCGCAAGGCGCCTTGCGCCAGGGCGCTTTGTACGATCTGCTCGACCGCGAGCAACCCACCACCGACCTGCGAACCTCCACCGTACGCTCGCTGATGCAGCGCTTTGCTGTGGACGAAGCACAGGCCGAGCGGGTGGCGCAGGTAGCCTGCGCCCTGTTTGCCCAGGCCAGCCACGGCGATCACGCCCACGCACTGCGCAAACTCGGCTGGGCCGCACGCCTGCACGAAATCGGCTGCCGCATCTCGCACAGCGAGTCGCACCGCCACGGCGCCTACATCCTGGACAACACCGATGTCGCCGGCTTCTCGCAGCCCGAGCTGCACCGCCTGGGCATGCTGGTACTGGGGCACAAAGGCAAGGTGCGCAAACTCGAAACCGACCTGGACGACGCCACCTTTGCCTTGCAACTGCTGTGCCTGCGCCTGGCCGTCGTGCTGTGCCACGCCCGGCGCGACCCGGACACCCACGCACTGGCGCTGCATGCCAACACGGGCCTTGGTACTTTTGAACTGAGCGTGAGCGCGGGCTGGGCAGAGCGCTATCCACAGTCGGCACACCTGCTGCGCGAAGAGGTGCTGGCCTGGCAAAAAACGCCGTGGACGCTGGCGCTGGATATTCAATAAAGATAGCTGCCAGCGCACACCCCGTGGGCGCTGGAGCCACTTTTCATCATAAAAATTCTGGTGACTGCACCGTGAGCAAGACGGTTTCGGTGGCGTCCAGGCGCTGGCGCTGGCGCAACCACCAGACCGACCCTTTGCGGATCGCGCACTCAGAGGCCTGCATGCCCAGCAGCTGCGCTGCCACCTGGCCCAGCATGGGCTGGTGGCCCACCACCAGCACGGTGCCTTGGGCGCTGGGCCACTGGGCCAGCTCCAGCAGGTCTTGCGGCAGGCCGTCGGGCAGCAGTTCGGCGCGCAGCTTGTATTTGCGGTCGAGGGCCTTGACCGTCTGCTCGGTGCGCACTGCCGGGCTGGCCAGCACGCGCAGGCCATCGGGCAAGTGCTTGCGCAGCCAAGCGGCCATGTGGGCGGCCTGCTTCTCGCCGCGCGGGGTCAGAGGGCGCTGGATGTCCTCCTCGCCCTCGACGAGGTCACGGGCATGGGCATGGCGCCACAAAATCAAGTCCATCATTTCATTCCTCCCGCTGCGGTGCTGCGTGCATAGCGGTGCATCAGCGCGTTCTGCACCCCTGTGCCGCTGCCATCGGGGCTGGAGCGGGCATACACGCCATCGGGTTGCAGGTTCCAGGCATCACGGTCGTCGCACAGGTAGGCCACCAGGCATTCATCCACGATGCGCTGGCGCAGCACCGGATCGGTCACGGGCCAGGACACCTCTACGCGGCGCAGCATGTTGCGGTTCATCCAGTCGGCGCTGGAGAGGTAAAGCTCCTCTTGCTCGCCAGCGCGGAAGTAGAACACCCGGCTGTGCTCCAGAAAGCGCCCGATGATGGAGCGCACCCGGATGTTGTCGCTCACGCCGGGCACCTGCGCGGGCAAGATACAGGCCCCACGCACGATCAGATCGATGCGCGCGCCGCGCTGGCCCGCCAGCAACAAAGCACGCACCAGGGCCTCGTCGGTCAAGGCGTTCATTTTGGCAACGATGCGGGCATCTTTGCCTTGCGCTGCGGCCAACCCCACCTGTTCGATTTTTTCCAGCGTGCGCCGGTGCAGGTGAAATGGCGCCACCAGCAAGCGGCGCATGCGCGGCAGGCGGTTCTGGCTGGCCAGGTGGTTGAACACGTTGTCCATGTCCGCCGTGGTGTCTTCGTCGGCAGTCAGGTAGCTCAGGTCGGTGTACAGGCGCGCCGTGCGCGGGTTGTAGTTGCCAGTGGACAAATGGCCGTAGCGGCGCAGCACACGGCCTTCGCGGCGGGTGACCAGCAGCATCTTGGCGTGCGTCTTGAGACCCACCACGCCGTACACCACCTGCGCGCCCACCGATTCGAGCGCTTCAGCCCAGTTGATGTTGGCCTCTTCGTCAAAACGTGCTTTGAGCTCGACCACCGCCAGCACCTCTTTGCCCCGGCGCACGGCCTCGCGCAGCAAATCCAGCATTTGGGGATCGGCGCCGGTGCGGTAGATGGTTTGCTTGATGGCCAGCACATGCGGGTCGTTGACGGCCTCGCGCAGAAAAGCCAGGACGCCATCAAAGCTCTCAAACGGCTGGTGGATGAGCACGTCGCCCTTGCGCAGCTGCGCCAGGATAGAGCCGCCTTGCTGCATTTGCTGCGGCCAGCACGGAGGTGATGGCTTGAACAGCAGGTTGGGCGCATCGGCCAGGTCGATCAACTGCCCCAGCCGCACCAGGTTCACCGGGCCATGCACACGGTACAACGCAGGCGCAGGCAGATTGAACTGTGCGCGCAAAAAGTCAGACAGAAAATCCGAGCAGCCCGCCGACACCTCCAGCCGCACGGCCTCACCGTAGTGGCGCTGTTGCAGCCCCTGGCGCAGCGCGGTACGCAGGTTGCGCACGTCCTCTTCATCCACCGCCAGATCCGAGTGGCGGGTGACACGAAACTGCGAAAACTCGGTGACCTGGCGCTCCGGGAACAAATCTTCCAGGTGTGCCCGCACCACGCTGGACAGGCTGACGCACTGCGCCCCTTTGGCTGCAACGGCAGCGGGCATGCGTATCAGCCGTGGCAGCGCACGGGGAATTTTGACAATGGCGATCTCATTCTCACGGCCAAAAGCATCGCCGCCCTTGAGGCGCACGATGAAGTTCAAGGACTTGTTGGCCACCTGCGGAAAAGGGTGCGCCGGGTCCAGGCCCACCGGAATCAGCAGGGGGCGCACCTCGCGCCGGAAATACTCCCGCACCCAGCGCCGCTGCGCAGGTGTGCGCCGCCCGTGCGAAATGATGCGAATGCCATGGGCATCCAGCGCTGGCACCAAATCATCGTTGTAGAGCGCATATTGGCGCGCCACCAGGTCATGCGCCTTGGCCGACAGGGCCTCAAAAGAGGCCTGGGTGCAGGGCCCTTTGGTTTCCCCGCTGCGGGCTGCTGCCAGATGGGGGGCTGCGCGAACCTCGAAAAACTCGTCGAGATTGGAAGAAACAATGGTCAGAAAACGCACCCGCTCCAGCAGTGGCACATCGGCGCGAACCGCCCAGTCAAATACGCGCTCATTGAAGGCCAGAATGCTGTGGTCCCGGTCCAGCAAAGTAGCTTGCAGGACATCGGATGCCTCTGGGATCAGCGCAGTACAGGCTTGCTCTGGCACTGCATGCAGCGCTTTGGACTGGGACGGCGTGGGCGAAAAGGTCTGGTGCGACGAAGTCACAATGCGATCCTCTGAAGAAGGTGACATGGCGCGCTCAAAATCGATGGTAAATATGACAGTATCAAGCAACGCTGTGTCAATTTCGTGACATTAACCGCAACCAAGATACACCGGTCACAGTCTGACGCACCGCTGCGCCGGACGCCCGGAAAACCGTTTCCAACGTCGCTGGCGGGCACATTTTTCTGGCGCTTCTGCGGATTTTCAACAGCCCAGAAAATGCTGGCGGTAGCGCAATGGCAGATCGGCAATGCGCATCATCATCGGCAGATCGGCAGTGTTGAAGTCCGGGTCCCATGCGGGCGGCCCCAGCACCCGCGCTCCCATGCGCAAATAGCCTTTGATCAGAGCGGGCGGCTCTACCACCAGCGAGTCATCCAGCCGCTCTACCGGCAATGGCAGACGCGGCAGCACCTGGTGCTCAATGGGTGCCAGGTGGGTCTGGCGCAGTTGCTGCCAGATACTGGCGGCCACATGGGCACTGGGCACGCCGTGGTGAAGCATGGGAATGCTGGCGCAGCCGATCATGGTGTGCAGCCGGTTGCGCACCATGAAATCGGCCAGCGCCCCCCACAGCGCCAAAATCACCCCACCATGGCGGTGCTCCGGGTGAACGCAGCTGCGGCCCAGTTCTACGGTGTGTGCGCGCAAGGCCCGCAGACGGGTCAGGTCAAACTCGGTGTCGCTGTAGGTGCAGCCCACGCGCTGGGCCTGCGCAGGCGTCAGAACACGGTAGGTGCCCACCACCTGGCGCGTTGGCACATCGCGCACCAACAGGTGTTCGCAGTAGTCATCGAAAAAGTCGATGTCATATCCGGGCTCTGGCGTATGGAGACGGGCACCCATTTCTGTGGCAAAAACATCAAACCGCAGGCGCTGGGCTTGTCGCACTTCGTCTTGGTGGCGTGCCCAGGCCACTTCAATACGACTGCCGCCAGGGCGTATCCCCTGCCCTGGGCGTGCATCGTCTGTGCGCTGAGGCGAACCGCAGGGCAAAGAAGGCGCCGACAGGGGCAGCGCGGGGCCATGTGAATCGTTCATCAGACACTCCAGGGTTTACGGGGTCACGGAGTACCACAGCAGCAACCAAACGATTTTTTTGGCACGAACGCTGCGGCACCTGGGCAATAGTGTGGGCACCACGGATGACAACGCGGTGTAGCTTGCATGGTGTTTTCATGACAACGCCTGGCTGGTGTTCAACACCATAAGCAGGCCCTAGCGCCTGCATAATTCAGCGAGGAAAACACACAGTGCCACCACGCTTTCACCCCACCGCTGCTTCGCCCCTGTACGCTGCGCTCGTAGCGTTTGTGCTCACGGCACTGTGTGCGGGCGCCATCATTGCCAGTCTGGAACGCAGGGAAGACGCGCAAGAGCGCACCCAGGTAGCCGACTTGGCCAGCGACCATGCACGGGCACTGCAACGCAGTATTGAACTGGCACTGTCAGCCAACAACGCATTGGCGGCGCTGGTGCGCCAAGGCAATGGCAACGTGCCAGATTTCGAGGCCATAGGCACACAAATGCTGCCTTTCTATCCAAGCATAGCAGCGCTGGGACTGGCACCGCAAGGAGTGGTGCAGCATGTGGTGCCCCTGCGGGGCAACGAATCCCTGATTGGCTTTTCCGCACTGTTGAGCCCACAACAAAGTGCAGAGTCCGCCTTGGCGCGCGACACCAGAAGAATGACCCTGGCTGGTCCATTGCAACTGGTGCAAGGTGGCTTGGGTGTGGTGGGTCGCCAGCCGGTGTACCTGGACACAGGCTCTGGAGAGGAACGCTTCTGGGGCTTTACGAGCGTGACCATTCGCATCTCAGAGGCGCTGTCAGCGGCCAATCTGCCGCAATTGAGCGCACGGGGCTACCAGTACCGGCTCTGGCGCACGGTTCCGCACACCGGCGAAGAACAGGAAATCAGCGCATCCGTACCCCCGCCCGGCTCCGACGCTGCCGTGCGCACACTGTCTTTGCCCAACGGCCAGTGGCTGCTGGCCGTCGCGCCCAGCCAGGGCTGGGGCTCACCGCTGAAGCTGGCGGTACGCTGCGCACTGGGCTTGCTGGTGAGTTTGCTGATGGCCTACCTGGCCCGCCTGCTGCTGCAACTCAAAGCCCACGAAAAAGACCTCGAATCCATGGTGGCCAAGCGCACGAGAGAAATCGAAGCCACGCAACAACAACTCAAGGCCACCATCGAGGCAATTCCTGATTTGCTGTTTGAACTCGACAGTGAAGGCCGGTTTGTCAACATCCACCACCAGCGCCCCGACATGCTGGTGGCACCCGCTGCCAGCATGCTGGGCAACAGCGTTTACCAGCACTTGCCAACAGCTGCGGCGCAATCGTTTGCAGCGGCACTGCGTGAAGCCGATGAGGCCACCTGGTCTACGGGGCACGAACTCATGCTTGATCTGCCCATGCGGGGGGCGACTTGGTTTGAACTGTCGGTATCACGCAAAGCTACCACCCCGGGTGGCGAAGCGCCAGGCTACGTGGTCTTGTCGCGTGACATCACCGAACGCAAAATCGCGCAGAAAGCACTGGTCTTGACATCGCAAGCGTTTGACCAAAGCAGCGAAGCCATCGTGCTGTGTGATGCACAAGGCAGTGCCGTGCGGGTGAACCGCGCCTTCAGCCGCATTACCGGATTTTCTGCTGCCGAGGCACTGGGCAGGCCCGTTAGCCTGTTCACCGCCAATGCCGATGCAACCACCAGCTTTGACCAGCTGTGCGAGCAGCTCAACCCGCAAGGTTTCTGGGAAGGCGAAGTTTGCAGTCGGCGCAAAGACGGCTCCATCTACCCGCAGTGGCTCTCTTTGAGCAACGTGCGCGACGAACAAGATCGGGTGACGCACCACATCGCGCTCTTTCGCGACACCACCCAACAACGCGAAACGCAAGACCGCATACGGCACCTGGCCCATTTTGACCACCTCACCGGGCTGCCCAACCGCGCCCTGCTGGCCGAACGTGCCCAGCGCGACATCGAACAAGAGCGGCGCAACGGCGGCTCTTTGGCCATGGTGTTCATTGACCTGGACCACTTCAAGAACGTCAACGACTCGCTGGGCCACCGCATCGGTGACACCCTGTTGGTGGCCATGTCCAAACGCTTGCAAGCACTGGTACGCGCCCAAGATACCGTCTCCAGGCTGGGCGGTGATGAGTTCTTGCTGCTGCTGCCAGGCACCACGGCAGAGGCCGCTGCGCTCATGGCCACCGATCTTTTGCACGCCCTGGCACAACCCTTTCAAATCGACCAATACGAGCTCACCACCACGTTGTCTATCGGCATTGCGGTGTTTCCCACCGACGGCGGCAACTTTGACACGCTCTACCAGCGTGCCGATGCGGCCATGTACCGCGCTAAACGCAGTGGCCGCAACCGCCACAGCTTTTTTACCGCCGATCTGGAGGCACGCTCAGCCCGCACCCTGACACTGGAAAATGCCCTGCACCGGGCGCTGGAGCGCCAGCAGTTCGAACTGCACTACCAGCCCCAGGTGTCGCTGCACACACGCCAGATCGTGGGGGCAGAAGCACTTTTGCGCTGGCGCCACCCGGAACTGGGCATGGTCTCGCCCGCCGAGTTCATTCCGGTGGCAGAAAACAGCGGAATGATCGTCGCCATCGGCGAGTGGGTGCTGCGCACTGCGGCCCGAGATGCCAAGCATTGGCTGGACCAGCAATTGCCATTGCGCACCGTGTCCGTCAATCTCTCGGCTATACAGTTCAGGCATCCCCAACTGCCTGACATGGTGTCGCGCTGCCTTCACGAAGCCAACCTCTGCGCCAGCCACCTGGAGCTGGAACTGACCGAGGGCGCTGCCGTGGACGACCCCGATGCCGCGCTGACCGTGATGCAACAACTGCACGAGCGCGGCGCCCGCCTGTCCATGGACGACTTCGGCACCGGCTATTCATCGTTGAACCAGCTCAAGCGCTTTCCGCTGGGAAAGCTCAAAATTGACCAGTCTTTTGTGCGTGACGTCAGCGTCGATGCCAGCGACCGCGCCATCATCAGCGCCATCATCCGCATGGCCCAGGCCATGGACATGACTACCACAGCAGAAGGCGTAGAGACCGAAGAGCAACTGGCCTTCTTGCTGGAGCAAGGCTGCGATGAAGGCCAAGGTTACCTCTTCAGCCGCCCGGTACCGGCATTGGCCTTCGAAGCCCTCTTGCGCGCTAAAAATGCCTGAAGGTAGCCCCAGCAAGCACCTGCTGATACACTTTGGCACATATTTTTGTGCAGGCCGCATCTTGCTGCCATCATTGGCGACATGTCTTTCTTGTACGACCCACCCATTTTGCAACCCTCTGCTACCTCCTCGGGTGCTGCATTAGAGCGCGCCTTGCGTGAACAGCAAACTCTGCTGGACAGCGCGGGGGCGGGCATTGTTTTCATACGCCAGCGCCTGGTGGTGCGTGCCAACCCGCGCTATGCCGAAATCTTCGGCTACGCCTCCCACCACGATCTGGTGGGGCAAACCAGCGAGAGCTTCTACCCCAACCGCAATGCTTTTCGCGCACTGGGGCGTGCCGCCTATCCGGTGGTGTCCCAAGGCAAAACCTACCGCACCGAGCAGCTCATGCGCCGGCGCGACGGTTCGCTCTTTTGGGGCTGCCTGACTGGCACGCTCATCAACCCGCAGGACACCTCCGAGGGCTCCATCTGGATCATCGACGACATTGACAAACAAAAGAACGCACAGGTTCAGCTCGATGCCGCCCTGCGGGAAAAACAGGCGCTGCTGGAAAACGCGATGGTCGGCATTGTGTTCCTGCACCAACGCCGCCTGACACACTGCAACCGCCATTTCGAGCAAATGCTGGGCTATGGGCCTGGCGAACTCGCTGGCAGCCTGTCACAGCGCTGGTACTACCACGATACGGACTGGGAAGCGGTCGGTCGCGAGAGCAACGCAGCACTGGCACAAGGGCGCAGCTTTGAGGGCGAACTCACGCTGCGCAAAAAAGACGGCACACCCGTGGCCTGCGAAGTACGCTGCAAAGCCATCCACCCGACCAAGCCCGAAGACGGCACCGTCTGGATCACCCTCGACATCACCGAGCGGCGCCAGGCGCAGGCGGAGCTGGCACGCATACACGGCGAACTCGAACGCCTGGTACAGGAGCGCACCGGCCAGCTGCGCGACACCGTGAACAACCTGCACCGCGAAATCAACGACCGGCGCCAAGACCAGGAACGCATCTACTGGCTGGCGCACTACGACCCGCTCACAGGTTTGCCCAACCGCACGCTGCTGGCCGAACGCAGCCAGAAAGCCATTGAGATGGCCCGGCAAGAGCAGTCGCCATTGGCCGTCATCTTTCTGGACCTGGACCATTTCAAACACGTCAACGACTCCCTGGGCCACCGGGTGGGCGATGCGTTGCTGGTGGCCATTGCCAAACGCCTGCGCGCGGTGGTGCGCGAAAAAGACACGGTTTGCCGCGTCGGTGGTGACGAGTTCATTTTGCTGCTGCCTGGTGCCAATGCCAGAGGCGCCCAACGGGTGGCCACCAAGCTGCTGGAGGCCTCACGCCAGCCCTACCAGATAGACCACCACGAGCTGACCATGGCCCCCTCCATGGGCATTGCGCTGTACCCCGAGGATGGCACCGACTTCGACACCCTGAACCAGGCCGCTGACGTGGCCATGTACCGCGCCAAAC
>NZ_JAQUAL010000090.1:0-12865 GCF_028687295.1 Simplicispira sp. | reverse complement strand
ACGTGGACCATGGCAAGACGACGCTGACAGCGGCCATCGCTACAGTGCTGTCCGCCAAGTTCGGCGGCGAAGCCAAGGCTTACGACCAGATCGACGCAGCGCCCGAAGAAAAGGCCCGCGGTATCACAATCAACACCGCCCACGTGGAATACGAAACCGCTGGTCGCCACTACGCCCACGTGGACTGCCCCGGCCACGCCGACTATGTGAAGAACATGATCACTGGCGCTGCCCAGATGGACGGCGCTATTCTGGTGTGCTCGGCCGCTGACGGCCCCATGCCCCAGACCCGTGAGCACATCCTGCTGGCTCGCCAGGTGGGCGTTCCCTACATCATCGTGTTCCTGAACAAGTGCGACATGGTGGACGACGAAGAGCTGCTTGAGCTGGTCGAAATGGAAGTGCGCGAACTCCTCGACAAGTACAACTTCCCTGGCGACGACACCCCGATCATCCGTGGTTCCGCCAAGCTCGCCCTCGAAGGCGACAAGGGCAAGCTGGGCGAAGAAGCCATCATGAAGCTGGCCGAAGCCCTGGACACCTACATCCCCACGCCTGAGCGCGCTGTGGACGGTGCCTTCCTGATGCCCGTGGAAGACGTGTTCTCCATCTCTGGCCGTGGCACGGTGGTGACTGGCCGTATCGAGCGCGGCATCATCAAGGTCGGCGAAGAAATCGAAATCGTCGGTATCAAAGACACCGTCAAGACCACCTGCACCGGCGTGGAAATGTTCCGCAAGCTGCTGGACCAAGGTCAGGCTGGCGACAACGTCGGTCTGCTGTTGCGCGGTACCAAGCGCGAAGACGTCGAGCGTGGCCAAGTGCTGTGCAAGCCCGGCTCGATCAAGCCCCACACCCACTTCACGGCTGAGGTGTATGTGCTGAGCAAGGACGAAGGCGGCCGCCACACTCCTTTCTTCAACAACTACCGTCCCCAGTTCTACTTCCGTACCACCGACGTCACTGGCGCTATCGAGCTGCCTGCCGACAAGGAAATGGTCATGCCGGGCGACAACGTGTCGATCACCGTCAAGTTGATCAACCCCATCGCCATGGAAGAAGGCCTGCGCTTTGCTATCCGTGAAGGTGGCCGTACCGTGGGCGCCGGCGTGGTTGCCAAGATCCTCGCCTAATCGCTGACCAAGGAAACTGCCATGTCCAAGCAAAAAATTCGCATCCGCCTGAAGGCTTTCGATTACAAGCTGATCGACCAGTCCGCTGCTGAAATCGTTGACACTGCCAAGCGCACCGGCGCCATCGTCAAGGGCCCCGTGCCGCTGCCGACGCGCATGAAGCGTTTTGACATTCTGCGTTCGCCCCACGTCAACAAGACCAGCCGCGATCAGCTCGAAATCCGTACGCACCAGCGCCTGATGGACATCGTGGATCCCACGGACAAAACCGTGGACGCCCTGATGAAGCTCGACCTGCCAGCCGGCGTGGACGTCGAAATCAAGCTGCAGTAAGCACCTTTTCTTCGGCGCAGCACGCGCCGAAAAAGTAAAGCCATAGCGCGAACTTGCTTGTAAAAGCTGTTCGCGCTATACTTTGCGGCTTCGCCTGTTTTGTGTGTGCAAGTCATATGCAAACAGGCGAAGTTTTATCAACCGTCTTTCATGCACGAGAGTGCAACGCCGGGGCCAATTGAAGTCGCGGCGGTGGAAGTTTTGGAGAAACAAATGAGTCTGAGCAACTCCCTGGGGTTGCTGGGCCGCAAGGTGGGCATGATGCGTCTGTTCACTGATGATGGGGACGCAGTGCCCGTCACAGTGGTGGATGTGTCCAACAACCGCGTGACCCAGATCAAAACCCAAGAGAACGATGGCTATGTGGCCTTGCAGGTCACTTTCGGTTCGCGCAAAGCTTCGCGCGTGACCAAGCCAGAAGCCGGCCACCTTGCCAAGGCAGGTGTGGAAGCCGGTGAAATCATCCAGGAATTCCGCGTCACTGCTGATACTGCTGGCAAGTACGCCGCTGGTGCCACGGTTCCCGTGACCGATGTGTTTTCCGTGGGCCAAAAAGTGGACGTGCAAGGCACTTCCATCGGTAAGGGCTACGCCGGTACGATCAAGCGCCACAACATGGCCTCGCAGCGCGCGTCGCACGGTAACAGCCGTTCGCACAATGTGCCCGGCTCCATCGGTATGGCACAAGACCCCGGTCGCGTGTTCCCCGGCAAGCGCATGACAGGCCACCTTGGCGACGTCACCAAGACCACGCAAAACCTCGATGTCATCCGCATCGACGAAGCGCGTCAACTGCTCTTGATCAAGGGCGCAATCCCCGGTTCCAAGGGTGGGTTCGTGAGCGTGCGTCCCGCCATCAAGGCCAAAGCCGCCAAAGGAGCGAACTAATGCAGCTCGAACTCCTGAATGACCAAGGCCAAGGCGCATCCAAGCTGGATGTTCCTGAAACCGTATTCGGTCGTGAATACAACGAAGATCTGGTTCACCAGATCGTGGTCGCTTACCGCGCCAACGGTCGCCAAGGCACCCGTGCCCAGAAAGACCGCCAACAAGTCCGTCACTCGACCAAAAAGCCTTTCAAGCAAAAGGGTACGGGTAACGCTCGCGCTGGTATGACGTCTTCGCCTCTGTGGCGTGGGGGCGGTCGGATTTTCCCGAACATGCCTGACGAAAACTTCACCCAGAAGATCAACAAGAAGATGTACCGCGCTGGTATGGCTTCGATCTTCTCGCAGCTGGCCCGTGAAGGTCGTCTGGCTGTGGTGGATTCGCTCAAACTCGAATCGCCCAAGACCAAGGTGCTGGCCGACAAGTTCAAGGCCATGAACCTGCAATCCGTCATGGTGATTGCCGAAGAAGTGGACGAGAACCTGTACCTGGCTTCCCGCAATCTGGTGAACGTGCTCGTCGTTGAGCCCCGTTACGCTGATCCCGTGTCGCTGGTGCATTACAAGAAGGTCATCGTCACCAAGGGCGCGATCGACAAGCTCAAGGAGATGTTCGCATGAATAGCCCCAAGTTTGACGAAGGTCGTCTGATGCAGGTGCTGGTCGCTCCCATCGTGTCCGAAAAGGCCACCATGGTTGCTGAAAAGTCCAATGCTGTGACGTTCAAGGTGCTGCAGACCGCCACCAAGACTGAAATCAAGGCCGCTGTGGAATTGATGTTCAAGGTCGAGGTCAAGGGCGTGTCTGTGGTGAACACCAAAGGCAAGACCAAGCGTTTTGGCAAGACCATGGGCCGCCGCGACAACGTTCGCAAGGCCTATGTGACGCTCAAGCCCGGTCAAGAGCTGAACCTGTCCGGGGAGGCCGCGTAATCATGGCTGTCATCAAGATGAAACCCACTTCGCCCGGCCAACGTGCTGTGGTGAAGGTTACCCGTGACCACCTGTACAAGGGCGATGGTTACGCCCCGCTGCTGGAACCCCAGTTCCAGAAAGCTGGCCGTAACAACAATGGTCACATCACTACCCGCCACAAGGGCGGTGGCCACAAGCACCACTACCGTGTGGTGGACTTCAAGCGCAACAAAGACGGCATTGCCGCCAAGGTCGAGCGCATTGAATACGACCCCAACCGTACGGCCCACATCGCTCTGGTGTGCTATGCCGACGGTGAGCGTCGTTACATCATCGCTCCCCGTGGCCTGGAAGTCGGCAGCACGCTGATGTCCGGTTCCGAAGCGCCGATCCGTGCTGGCAACACGTTGCCTATCCGCAACATCCCCGTCGGTTCGACCATTCACTGCATCGAGCTCAAGCCCGGTGCTGGTGCGCAAATTGCCCGTTCGGCAGGTGCTTCGGCTACGCTGCTGGCCCGCGAAAGCACGTATGCCCAAGTGCGTATGCGCTCGGGCGAAGTGCGCCGCATCCACATCGAATGCCGCGCCACCATTGGTGAAGTTGCCAACGAAGAGCACAGCCTGCGCCAACTGGGCAAGGCCGGTGTCAAGCGCTGGATGGGTATTCGCCCGACAGTGCGCGGCGTGGCCATGAACCCGGTGGATCACCCCCATGGTGGTGGTGAAGGTCGTACTGGTGAAGGCCGTCATGCCGTCGATCCTTGGGGCAATCTGACCAAGGGTTATCGCACCCGCAACAACAAGCGCACACAAGGCATGATTGTGTCGCGTCGCAAGAAGTAAGGGGTAGCAAATGACTCGCTCTCTCAAAAAGGGTCCGTTTGTTGACCATCACTTGCTGGCCAAGGTTGAAAAAGCCATCGCCACCAAGGACAAGAAGCCAGTGAAAACCTGGTCGCGTCGCTCTATGGTTCTGCCCGATTTCATCGGTCTGACCATCGCCGTTCACAACGGCAAGCAGCACGTGCCGGTGTATGTCACCGATCAGATGGTGGGCCACAAACTGGGCGAATTCGCCCTGACGCGCACCTTCAAGGGTCACCCCGCGGACAAAAAAGTCCAGAAGAAATAAGGAACGACCATGTCTGAAACACGTGCAGTCCTCCGGGGCGTCCGTCTGTCGGTCGATAAGGGCCGTCTGGTCGCTGACCTGATCCGCGGCAAGAAGGTTGACCAAGCCTTGAACATCTTGAGCTTCACGCAGAAAAAAGCTGCGGGCATCGTCAAGAAGGTTCTGGAGTCGGCCATTGCCAACGCCGAACACAACGATGGCGCTGACATCGACGAATTGAAGGTCAAGACCATCTACGTCGAACAAGGCACCACGCTCAAGCGCTTCACCGCGCGCGCCAAAGGCCGCGGCAATCGCATCAGCAAGCCCACGTGCCATGTGTACGTGACGGTTGGCAACTGAGGCCAAGGAAGACTATGGGACAGAAAATCCATCCTACCGGCTTCCGCCTGGCGGTCAGCCGTAACTGGGCAAGCCGCTGGTACGCCAGCAACCGTGACTTCGCTGGCATGCTGGCCGAAGACATCAAGGTGCGCGAGTACCTCAAGGCCAAGCTGAAGAATGCGTCGGTTTCGCGCATCCTGATCGAGCGCCCCGCCAAGAATGCCCGCATCACCATTTACTCGGCACGTCCGGGCGTGGTAATCGGCAAGAAGGGCGAAGACATCGAGAACCTGAAGAAGGAACTCGCTGTGCGCCTGGGCGTGCCAGTGGCAGTGAACATCGAAGAAGTGCGCAAGCCTGAAATCGATGCCAAGCTGATCGCTGACTCGATCACCCAGCAGCTCGAAAAGCGCATCATGTTCCGCCGTGCCATGAAGCGTGCCATGCAAAACGCCATGCGTCTGGGTGCCCTGGGCATCAAGATCATGTCGTCCGGCCGCTTGAACGGTATCGAAATCGCCCGCTGTGAGTGGTACCGCGAAGGTCGCGTGCCACTTCACACGCTGCGCGCTGATATCGACTATGGCACCTCTGAAGCCAAGACCACTTACGGCGTGATCGGCGTGAAGGTCTGGGTTTACAAGGGTGACACCTTGGGTCGCAACGATCTGCCCGCTGTGGAAACACCGCGTCCAGACGAAGAGCGCCGTCCCCGTGGCCCCCGCCGTGATGGCCGCCCTGGTGGCGACCGCGCTGGTGCTGGCCGTGGTGGTCCACGCCGCCCCGCAGGTGCCAACGCTGCGCCTGCCGATGGCAGCGACAAACCCGCCGGCGCTGGTGCCGATGCCGTTAAGCGCGTTCGTAAAGCAGACGCGCCCGCTACAGCAGCGGACGGAAAAGGAGAATAAAAGATGCTGCAACCTGCTCGCCGCAAGTTCCGCAAGGAACAAAAAGGCCGCAACACTGGCGTCGCTACCCGGGGCAACTCGGTGGCGTTCGGTGATTTCGGTCTGAAGTGCACCGACCGTGGCCGTCTGACGGCCCGTCAGCTGGAGGCTGCACGCCGTGCAATCTCCCGCCACGTCAAGCGTGGTGGTCGTATCTGGATCCGCGTGTTTCCGGACAAGCCCATTTCTACCAAGCCTGCCGAAGTGCGTATGGGTAACGGTAAGGGCAATCCTGAGTACTACGTGGCCGAAATCCAGCCTGGCAAGATCGTGTTTGAGATCGTCGGTGTGCCCGAAGAACTCGCCCGCGAAGCCTTCCGTCTGGCCGCTGCCAAGCTGCCCCTGCGCACGACGTTTGTCTCGCGCATGGTGGGTCAGTGATTTCAGGAGAAACTGATATGAATACTGCTGAACTGCGCCAAAAAGACGTCGCTGGCATCAAGGAAGAAATCAAGGCTTTGCAAAAAGCCCATTTCGGTCTGCGCATGCAAAAGGCTACGCAACAACTGAACAACACGGGCACGCTGCGCACTACGCGCCGTGACATCGCCCGGGCCAAGACCATTCTTGCTGAAAAGCAAGCCGCCAAGTAAGGAGCCCACATGACGGAAGCTAAAAAATCCCTCAAGCGCACCTTGATTGGCAAGGTGGTCAGCGACAAGCGTGAAAAAACCGTGACCGTGCTGGTCGAGCGCCGTGTGACCCACGAGCTCTACGGCAAGATCGTTGGCAAGTCGAGCAAGTACCACGCGCACGACGAAAACAACGAATTCCACACGGGTGACGTGATTGAAATCACCGAGAGCCGTCCGCTCTCCAAGACCAAGAACTGGGTGGCTACCCGCTTGGTAACAAAGGCCGCATTGGTGTAACGCCTTCACGGCGCTGCGCTGCAAAGCCCCTGAAAACGACCCACAATGTGGGTCGTTTTTCTTTTTTGGAGACCTGCATGATCAACATTGGCGACACCCTTCCGGCTACCACCTTGGTGGAGTTTATGGATACCGAGGGCAACGGCTGTAGTCTCGGCCCCAACCCCGTGAACGTGGCCGAGGCTGCTGCGGGTAAGACCATTGCCCTGTTTGCCGTGCCGGGGGCGTTCACGCCCACCT
This sequence comes from Simplicispira sp., assembly GCF_028687295.1. Lineage (NCBI taxonomy): Bacteria > Pseudomonadati > Pseudomonadota > Betaproteobacteria > Burkholderiales > Comamonadaceae > Simplicispira > Simplicispira sp. The sequence continues at coordinate 6,081 of NZ_JAQUAL010000090.1, read as the reverse complement.
GCTCGGCCCAGCATGTGCCCGGTTTTGTGGCCAAGGCCGACGAATTCAAGGCTGCAGGTGTCGATGAGATCTGGTGTGTGTCCGTGAACGACGCTTTTGTCATGGGCGCCTGGGCGCGTGACCAGAAAACCGTTGGCAAGGTGCGGATGCTGGCTGACGGCGATGCTGCTTTCACCAAGGCCACCGGCCTGACGCTGGACCTGACAGGCAAGGGCCTGGGCCTGCGCAGCAACCGCTACTCCATGCTGGTCAAGGATGGCAAAGTGGTGCAGCTCAATGTGGAAGGGCCAGGCCAGTTTACGGTCAGTGATGCCGACACCTTGTTGGCCCAGGCGCGCGCCTGATATTTGCTATAAAAAACAGAGCTGCCAGCGCTTGCTGCGCGGGCGTTGGCAGCCAAAATCGCTAAAAAATATCAGCTTTGAGGTAGTGCGCGCCTGCAATCGGGTTGTGGTAGTAGGGCGGAATCTCCTCAAACCCCAAATCAGCGTAAAGGGCACGCGCGGACTCCATGTCGTCCAGCGTGTCCAGCAAGACGCAGGCGTAGCCCGCCTGCCGTGCCAAGTCCAGGGTGGCTTCGGCCAATTGTCGGCCCAGGCCAAAACCGCGAAATGCTTTGCGCACGTACAAGCGCTTCATTTCGCTGGCATTGGGGTAATCGGCGTTGTCAAAAGGGCGCAAGGCACAGCAGCCCGCTATGGCCCCATCGACCCGGGCCACCAGCAGGGCACCACGCGGCGCCACATACGGATGGGGCAGAGCGTCCAGTTCGGCCAGAAAACCCTGAAAGTGCAGATCAATCTCCAGACTGTCTGCGTACTCCTGGAACAGCGCGCGCACGGTGTCCAGGTCTTCAGGGGTGACGGGGTTTGACAGGGTTACGGAAGGGGTGTCCACGGCACTCAGGGCTCAGCTAACGGAAAGCCCAGTGTAGCGGGGCACGGCCTGTGGCCACCAGCGCGTTCACCCGAGGTCAGCCCCCCAGCCCGACCAGCCACCAGACGACACCACCGCACAGTGCCAGAACCAGCAGGGCCAGCAGGCGCGAGGCCGCATCATCGCGGGAGGGGGCCACCGGCGTGGGCAGTACCTTGTCGCCCACCACCATGGCGCGCACCATGCTCTTTTGGCGCTTGACCAGCACATACAGCACGATGGCCAGCAGGTGCAGTGCCACCAGGCCCAAGACCAGATATTGGCCTATGTCTTTGTGCAGCCCTGTGGCCTGGCTGACCCAGTCGTTGGAGACGAAGCGCGTCAGTGGGCCGGCAAATGCGATTTCGTCGTCACTGAACAGACCGGTGCCCACTTGCAGGGCGACGGCCCCCAGCAGGCCAAACACCGATAGCGCCCCCAGCGGGTTGTGGCCCACCGCATCTTCGGGGTGCTCCTGGCCGCGCAGGTAGCGCAGCAGGCGCGCTGGTGAATACAAAAACGCCACAAAACGCGACCAGCGCCCGCCCACCAGGCCCCACACCAGCCGGAACAGCAGCAGTGCCAGCACCGCATAGCCAAAGCGGAAATGCCAGACCATGGCGTTGCCCCCCAGCTTGGCGCTGACCACCAGCGCCACGATGGACGCAGCCAAAGACCAGTGAAAAATGCGGGTGGGCAGATCCCAGACGCGAACGGTGTGATTCATAGATGCAAAAAGCGCTGTAGGGCGCCGTGTCAAAAAGAGGCAGCAGTGTGGCAGCTGCGGTGGTGCCGGGCTGTGTGTACAAGAGTGAAAAACTCCGGCTTTACACGCCGCTTGCACACACAGCAGCCATACTGCGACCCGGCATTTTTTGCTTTTGTTCCACTGCTTTCACCAAGGAGAATCCCCATGAAAACCATTGCTTTGTTGGCCCTGGCTGCAGCCGCTGCCACCGTGTCGGTGCCCGCTGCGGCCCAGTTTGCCAAGGCCGAAGACGCCATTGAATACCGCCAAGCCAGCTTTTTTGTGCTGGGCCAGCATTTTGGTCGCATCGGTGCCATGGCCAACGGCAAAGTGCCTTTTGACGCCAAAGCCGCACAAGAAAACGCAGACATCGTTGCCAGCATGGCACGGCTGCCCTGGGCCGCCTTTGGCCCTGGCACCGACAAGGGCGCGCCCACCAAGGCCAAACCCGAAATCTGGACAGAACAGGCCAAATACAAAGAGCACGCCACCAAGCTGGAGACCGAATCCGTCAAGCTGGCCGCTGCCGCCAAGACGGGCAATCTGGACAACCTCAAGGCCGCATTTGGCGAGGCTGCCAAAACCTGCAAGGCCTGCCACGACGCCTACCGCAACAAGTAAGCTGCCACAGCGCTTTTTGCTCTTGATGTGATAGCTACTTGCGCCCGCTGGACGGACGTTTGAGGCGTTTTTTATATCAAACCGAGGCGTGCAGGCATCTGGTATGCCTGCACTGCCATCAGGTTTCGGCCAGCAGCTTTTCGATCAGGCGGTGCAGCTCATCGAACTGCGGTGCGCCGATGTAGCTTTTCACGATCTCGCCGCGCTTGTTGACGATGTAGGTGGTGGGCGTCAGGCGCACATCACCCCAGGCGCGGGCCACGGTGCCCGTGTTGTCGATGGCCACCTTGAACGGCAGCTTGCGGGTTTGCGCAAAGTTGACTACGTAGCTGGGCGGGTCGTAGCTCATGGCCACGGCCACGGTGTCAAAACCCTGGGCCTGGTACTTCTGGTGGGTGGCGACCAGCTCTGGCATTTCGGCCACACAGGTGGTGCAGCTGGTGGCCCAGAAATTCACCAGCGTGACGCGGCCACGCATGTTGGCCGTGGTGTGGTGGGTGCCGTCGAGCAGCACAAACGTCGATTCCGGCGCTGGCGATTTGCCCGCCCCCCAGGCCACCCAGGCACCTACACCCACAAAAACGGCCAGTGCCAGTGCCATCGCGGCATGTTTGGTACGCATACAAAAACTTTCTCTGGATAAAAACATCCCAGCGCGCGATTGTGCTGGCACTGCACCCCGGGTGTGCCAAAGCCCCTGTGGCGCCAGGAACCTATTGCCATGCTGGGATAGCGCCTGTGGGCCAATAGTTCTGCGGCAGTTGCAACGCCGTCCATACGGTACCCACGGCAGCGGCGCAGCCATAATCCCACCCACACCGTGATTTTTCCCATGAGCACACGCATTCTGATCATTGCCCACGCCCCGCTGGCCCACGCCCTGCGCGAATGCGCCCTGCATGTGTTTGCCGACAGCGCCCACAGCGTGCTGGCCTTCGATGTGCCGCCCCAGGCTGCACCCGAGGACACTCTGGCCGATGTCCAGCGCCTGCTGGAGCCTGGCGGTGATGTCCCCACCCTGGTGCTGACCGACGTGCTCGGTGCCACGCCGTGCAACGTGGCCCAGCGCCTGGTGCAGGGCCGCCAGGCCAGCCTGGTGACTGGCATCAACCTGCCCATGCTGCTGCGCGCCGTCTGCTACCGCGCCGAGCCACTGGACGCCCTGGTACAGCGCGCCCTGGTCGGCGGCACCCAAGGTGTGATGCAGGTGCCGGTAAGCGCACCTGGCGCGTGCTCTTGAATGAGCCCCTTTGCAACCAGAACTCCAAGTTTTCCATGATCAAGACGACCGCGACCATCAGCAACAAACTGGGCCTGCACGCCCGCGCATCGGCCAAGCTCACCAAGCTGGCGGGCAGTTTTCCCTGCGAGGTCTGGATGAGCAAAGGCAGCCGCCGCATCAATGCCAAAAGCATCATGGGCGTGATGATGCTCGCCGCCGGCATCGGCTCACAGGTCGAGATAGAAACCGAAGGCGCCCAGGAGCAGGAAGCGATGGACGCCCTGCTTGCGCTGTTGGCCGACAAGTTTGGCGAGGGTGAATGAGCGCGCTGCAGGTGGCCGCCATTGCCCGTAGCCTGCGCAGGAGGTGCGGATGACGTTTTCCATTCCGGGCCTGGCCGTTGCGCGCGGCATCGCCATTGGCCGTGCCGTGCTGGTGGGCTCCAGCCGTGTCGATGTGGCGCATTACTTCATCGAGCCCGACCAGGTGCCCGCCGAGATCGAGCGCGTGCGACGGGGCCGCAACGCCGTGGCCGAAGAGCTGCAGCGGTTGCAAGACGACATGCCGCACGACGCCCCGCACGAGCTGGCGGCGCTGCTCGACGTACACCTCATGCTGCTGCAAGACGAGGCACTGACCAGCGGCGTCAAGCACTGGATCACCGAGCGCCTTTACAACGCAGAGTGGGCGCTGACAACGCAGCTGGAAGTGATTGCGCGCCAGTTTGATGAAATGGAAGACGCTTACCTGCGTGAGCGCAAGGCCGATCTGGAGCAGGTGGTCGAGCGCATCTTGCGCACCATGAAGGGCGTGGCCCACCCGGTGGCGCCGCCGCCGCCATCGCGGCGCAAGACCTCGCAGGATTTGCTGTTGGACGACACCATGGACGTGCCCCTGGTGCTGGTGGCCCACGACCTCTCGCCCGCCGACATGCTGCAATTCAAGAAAAGCGTGTTTGCCGGTTTTGTCACCGACGTGGGCGGCAAGACATCGCACACCGCCATCGTCGCGCGCAGCATGGACATCCCCGCCGTGGTGGGCGCCCGCGTGGCCAGCCAGCTGGTGCGCCAGGACGACTGGGTCATCATTGACGGCGATGCGGGCGTGATGATCGTCGATCCGTCGCCCATCATCCTGGCCGAATACGGCTTTCGCCAGCGCCAGATGGAGTTGGAGCGCGAGCGCCTGGCACGTCTGCGCCACACACCCTCCATTACCCTGGATGGCCAGCGCATTGAACTGCTGGCCAACATCGAGCAGCCCGCCGATGCCGCTGTGGCCGTGCGGGCCGGTGCAGTGGGCGTGGGTCTGTTTCGCACCGAATTCCTGTTCATGGGGCGCAACGGCAGCCTGCCCGACGAAGAGGAGCAGTACCAGGCTTACCGGGACGCGGTGGAGGGTATGCAGGGCCTGCCCGTGACCATCCGCACCATCGATATCGGCGCCGACAAGCCCCTTGACAAGACGCACAAAGACGACCACCTCAACCCCGCGCTGGGCCTGCGCGCCATCCGCTGGAGTCTGGCCGATCCGGCCATGTTCCGTGTCCAGTTGCGCGCCGTGCTGCGGGCGGCGGCCCACGGCCAGATCAACGTGCTGTTTCCCATGCTGGCCCATGCCAGCGAGATCCACCAAACCCTGGCGCAGGTGGCTCTGGCCCGTGCCGAGCTGGATGCGCGCCCCCAGGTGTATGGCGCCGTGCGCCTGGGCGCCATGGTCGAGGTGCCAGCAGCTGCATTGATGGTGAACACCTTCCTGCGGTACTTTGATTTCTTGTCCATCGGCACCAACGACCTGATCCAGTACACCCTGGCCATCGACCGCACCGACGAGGCGGTGTCGCACCTCTACGACCCGCTGCACCCGGCGGTGCTGCGCCTGGTGGCCGAGGTCATCGCAGCGTGCCGGGCGCAAGGCAAAAGCGTTTCGGTGTGCGGCGAGACGGCGGGCGATGTCACCATGACGCGCCTGCTGCTGGGCCTGGGCCTGCGCAGCTTTTCCATGCACCCGGCGCAAATCCTGGCCGTCAAGCAAGAGGTGCTGCGCGCGGACACGCGCAAGCTGGCATCCTGGGCCCAGCAGGTGCTGACCGCTGAAGACCCACCGGCCCTGCTGGGGGCTTGATATCGCTCTTTATTTGATAGCTTCAAGCGCCCATTGCACGGGCGATTGAAGCTATTTTGGTGGGTTTTTTCGGGCTGCCCGATTGCGTTGGCCGCTGGGGCAGTCACTTCCAGCACCCCGGCAAGGTGCCGGAGGCCGAAATTTCAGATCAAATCAGGCGCAAAGCCTTGCACAGTCAGCGCAAGCAGCTATCAATTTGGTAGTTAAACGCCCGCTGCGTGTGCCTGCTGGTCGGCGTGGTAGCTTGAGCGCACCATGGCGCCCACGGCGGCGTGGCTGAAGCCCATCTTGTAAGCCTCTTCCTCGAACATCTTGAAGGTGTCCGGGTGGACATAGCGGCGCACCGGCAGGTGGCTGTTGCTGGGCGCCAGGTACTGGCCGATGGTGAGCATGTCGATGCCGTGCGCGCGCATGTCGCGCATGACCTGCAAAATCTCCTCGTCCGTCTCGC
>NZ_JAQUAL010000089.1:0-12980 GCF_028687295.1 Simplicispira sp. | reverse complement strand
GCGGAGCTTGCAGCAAGGTGGATTCAGGGGCTGTCGGCCCAGCCTGGGGGTGCTGCCGGGATGGGCGCGATGGCGAGGCGTGCATTCAGAAAGTCAGTGGAAATTAGGCGAATCGGGCTCGGAGGGGGGCGGTAGCTCCGCAGGGGCAGAACCCGATGGTAATGGGGGCAGTGGCAGTGGCGTGGCGATAGGGACAGAAATCGGTACGGTTTCAACCACGATGGGTTCTGCCGTGTGTGTGCGTGTGTCCGTGGCTGGCTGGGATGGTGCAGGGCGCGCTATACGATTGGGCGGGGGAGGGATTTTGGGGGGGTTCAGCGGATTGGCATCGCTGGCAGTGGCAGCGGGCACCTGGGCCAGTTTGCGTGCAGGCACAGGTCGCAGCGCTGTGGCAGCCCCCGTAGGACGGGGGGTAGCGCCCGCAGCCAAACGCTTTTTTTCTTCGCTGCTCAAGGCTTGGTAAGCCTCCCACTGCGCACGTTTGTTGTCGGGAGCCAGTTTGTTGGCGGTTGCGAAATTCAGACGCGCCTGGTTGCGCTGCTGCGCACTGAGATTGGCCCATTCGGTCATGCGCTCATGCAGCTTGGCTTGCTCGGGGGCAGGCAAACTGGCGAAACTTTGTGCCAACACCAGCCAACGGCGTTTTTGCAGCTCACTCAGAAAAGACCAGCGCTCTGCCAATGGGCGCAGCGCCAATTTTTGGGCCGCCGTGAGTTCCATCCAGCCGGGCCCAGAGGCGGGGACAGCAGCATCTGTGGGACGCATATCGTTGGTGGCTTGCTTGCTGGTCAGGGCCCCTACAGGCAGCACGGTGCCAGGGGCCATGCGTACTTGCTGCAAGACTTGCCAGCCACACAGGGTCAGCGCACCCAGCAGCACCAAGGCTGCGCAGATGCTGGGGCTAAAGCGGGAGGGGGCGGAGTCCAGTACGTGCATGCAGGCGTGCGCAGTTGTCAGTGGTTTTGTGTGCCGCCTGCTTTGAGGAATTGCACAAATCCAGGGTCTGCGTAGGCTGCGGGCGGCAAATCATCGGTGAGCAAGGCGGCATCCACTTCGGCTACTTCTGCCGTGCTGTATGCGTCTTGCGAAAAGTTGATGACCACCAGACCCACCATCAGTGCCATGGCCGGAACTGCGCCCAGCAGGGAGCGCCACCAGCCACTGCCACCGCCCAGCCAGCCCAGCGCGGCGCTGGCGCCTGTTTGCACCACTGTAGGTGCCGTCTGGTGTACTGGAACGGCTTTTTTGCGTTGGGCCAGTGCCTGTACGCGCGCCGCCCGCAGGCGCTCCGAAATATCGTGGGGTAGCTCTCCTGTGCTGTCGTCCAGGCGCGCAGCCAAGCGGCGTGCATAGACGTCGCAGGCAGATTCGTGGGGGTGCGATTGCAAAGTGTTCATGGTTCTATTCCTTTGGCCTTCAGGGCTTTGCTGAGGGCTTGGACGGCGCGAAAGCAATGGGTTTTGACACTGCCCTCAGAGCAACCCATGGCGGCTGCGGTTTCAGCCACGTCCATCTCTTCCCAATAACGCATCAAAAACGCCTCCCGTTGACGTGGAGGCAGTGCCTGGATTTCTATTTCAATATCGCGCAACGTTTGACTGCGCCGGGCCAGGTCTTCAGCGCTTTGAGCGCGCTCGCCATCGTCAGGCCCTGCCCATGCTTCCAGCAGGTCGAAGTCGCCGGCATCGTCACCGGGCGCTTCAAAGTCACTGAGGTGGGAAAACAGGGCGTTGTGCCTTTTTTGGCGCCTAAACCAGTCCAGCGTGCAGTTGGACAAAATGCGCTGAAACAGCATTGGCAGCTCGTTGGCGGGTTTGTCGCCGTAATGCTCCGACAGTTTCATCATGCTTTCCTGCACGATGTCCAAAGCCGCTTCCTCGTTGCGCACGTGGTAATACGAACGCTTGAACGCGCGTTTTTCCACGCTTTTAAGGAAATCGGAAAGTTCTTGTTCGGTAGCCAAGAGGTGTCGCTGAAAGAGGTCGTCTGGCGCGCGGCGGGCCTGGGGCGCACAAGCACAGGATTATCGCACCGGGATGGCTTTTTTTGGCGCCCGTCCCATATTCGTATGCTGCAGTGCGATAATCCGCGCCGTACATCAAAAAAGCAAACGGGTCACGGTCCGGCGGGGCACTCTTCTCGTCCATGGCCTTGGTCTCAAGTTCCAAGCCGGCTTCACAAGAGTTCGCGCAAGGAGCACCGAAGGTTTTTCGTTAGAGAAATTCACAAAGGTTCATCATGGAAATCACCAAAGCGGAAATCTCTTCCGCGGCTGCTGCTCAAAACGCATCCAATACCCCCGAGCTCATGGGCTCCGAGATTCTCGTCAAGTCGTTGCAGGCTGAAGGCGTGCAGTACATCTGGGGTTACCCCGGCGGCGCAGTCCTCTACATCTACGACGCCATTTATAAGCAAGACACCATCCAGCACGTGCTGGTGCGCCACGAGCAGGCAGCGGTGCATGCTGCCGATGGTTTTGCCCGCGCCACTGGCGAGGTGGGCGTGGCCCTGGTGACTTCTGGCCCCGGCCTGACCAACGCCGTCACCGGCATAGCCACCGCTTACAGCGACAGCATCCCGATGGTCATCATCTCGGGCCAGGTGGCCACGGCAGCCATTGGCTCCGATGCCTTCCAGGAGTGCGATACCGTGGGCATCACCCGCCCCATCGTCAAGCACAACTTCCTGGTCAAGGATGTGCGTGACATGGCCGACATCATGAAAAAAGCCTTCCACATTGCCCGCACTGGTCGCCCCGGCCCGGTGGTGGTGGATGTGCCCAAGGATGTGTCGTTCAACAAGACCGCCTACCATGGGTACCCGGAATCGGTCGCCATGCGCTCGTACAACCCGGTGCGCAAGGGGCACGGTGGCCAGATTCGCAAGGCACTGCAATTGCTGCTGAATGCCAAGCGCCCCTACATTTACACCGGCGGTGGTGTGTTGCTGGGCAATGCCTGCAACGAACTGCGCACGCTGGTCGATATGCTGGGCTACCCGGTCACGAATACCTTGATGGGGCTGGGTGCTTACCCCGCCACCGACAAGAAGTTCCTGGGCATGCTGGGCATGCACGGCACCGTCGAGGCCAACTACGCCATGCAGCATTGCGATGTGCTGTTGGCCGTGGGCGCCCGCTTTGACGACCGCGTGATTGGCAACCCCAAGCACTTTGCCTCGGTGGAGCGCAAGATCATCCATATTGATATCGACCCCTCCAGCATCGCCAAGCGCGTGAAGGTGGATGTGCCGATTGTGGGCGACGTGAAAGACGTGCTGACCGAACTGATCGCCATGATCAAGGAGGGCCAGCAGCGCCCTGATGCCCAGGCTCTGGGTGCCTGGTGGGACACCATCGAAGGCTGGCGCGTCAAGGATTGCCTGGCTTACGACCGCGCCAACACTGAGGTCATCAAGCCGCAAGCTGTGGTTGAAACCCTGTGGAACATGACCAAGGACGATGACTGCTACATCACCTCGGACGTGGGCCAGCACCAGATGTTTGCCGCGCAGTTCTACAAGTTCAACGAGCCGCGCCGCTGGATCAACTCGGGTGGCCTGGGCACCATGGGCGTGGGCCTGCCGTATGCGATGGGCATCAAGCTGGCCAAGCCGCAGGCCGATTGCTGGTGTATCACCGGCGAAGGCTCCATCCAGATGAACATCCAGGAGCTGTCCACCTGCCAGCAGTACGGTACGCACGTCAAAGTGATTTCGCTGAATAACCGCTACCTGGGCATGGTGCGCCAGTGGCAAGAGCTGATCTACCAAGGCCGCTACAGCCACAGCTACATGGATGCGCTGCCCAACTTCGTCAAACTGGCCGAGGCCTACGGCCACGTCGGCATGCTGATTGAGCGCCCTGAAGACGTGGAGCCCGCCCTGCGCGAAGCCCGTGCCATCAAGGACCGCACCGTGTTCATGGACTTCCGCACCGACCCGACCGAAAACGTCTGGCCCATGGTGGAGGCGGGCAAGGGCATTACCGAAATGCTGCTGGGTTCGGAAGAGCTTTAAGCTAAATCGGCCTCCAGCGCTTATCCAGTAAGCGCTAGCAGCTATCATTTTGATAGTTATTTTTTAGACGAATCTATTGCCTGCCAAGCCCGCTGTTTACCGGCAGCGGGGGAGGGCAGCAAAAAGAGGAATCCATTGCCATGAAACACATCATTGCCGTCCTGCTCGAAAACGAACCTGGCGCGCTGTCGCGCGTAGTGGGCCTGTTTTCGGCCCGTGGTTACAACATCGAGTCGCTGACCGTTGCGCCCACCGAAGACCCCTCGCTGTCGCGCATGACCATCCAGACCACTGGCTCGGATGACGTGATCGAACAGATCACCAAGCACCTCAACCGCCTGATCGAAGTGGTCAAGGTGGTCGATCTGACCGAAGGCGCCTACACCGAGCGCGAGCTGATGATGGTCAAGGTGCGCGCTGTGGGCAAGGAGCGCGAAGAGATGAAGCGCATGGCCGACATTTTCCGTGGCCGCATCATCGACGTGACCGACAAGAGCTACACCGTCGAATTGACCGGCGACCAGAGCAAAAACGATGCTTTCCTGCAAGCGCTGGACCGCACCGCCATTCTGGAAACCGTGCGCACCGGCGCCAGCGGCATTGGCCGTGGCGAGCGCATTCTGCGCGTGTGAGTTGTGCCTGTTTTGACTTTCCGTTTTTAACGATTTAACCCCCTGGAGCCAACATGAAAGTTTTCTACGATAAAGACTGTGACCTGAGCCTGATCAAGGGCAAGACCGTGGCCATCATCGGTTACGGCAGCCAAGGCCATGCCCACGCCCAGAACCTGAACGAAAGCGGCGTGAAAGTCGTGGTCGGTCTGCGCAAAGGTGGCGCTTCCTGGGACAAGGTCGCCAAGGCTGGCCTGACCGTGATGGAAGTCAACGATGCCGTCAAAGCCGCTGACCTGGTCATGATCCTCTTGCCCGATGAGAACATCCCCGAGGTGTACAACAACAACGTCGCCCCGAACATCAAGCAAGGCGCTACGCTGGCTTTTGCCCACGGCTTCAACGTGCACTACAACCAGGTGGTGCCCCGCGCCGATCTGGACGTGGTCATGGTCGCCCCCAAGGGCCCTGGCCACACCGTGCGTTCCGAATACCTCAAAGGCGGCGGCGTGCCCACGCTGATCGCGGTGTACCAGGACAAGTCCGGCAAGGCCCGTGACCTGGCCCTGTCCTACGCTTCGGCCAACGGCGGCGGCAAGGGCGGCATCATCGAAACCAACTTCAAGGAAGAAACCGAAACCGACCTGTTCGGCGAACAAGCCGTGCTGTGCGGCGGTGCCGTCGAGCTGGTGAAGATGGGTTTCGAGACCCTGACCGAAGCTGGCTACGCCCCTGAAATGGCCTACTTCGAATGCCTGCACGAGCTGAAGTTGATTGTTGACCTGATGTACGAAGGCGGCATTGCCAACATGAACTACTCCATCTCCAACAACGCGGAGTATGGCGAGTACGTGACCGGCACTGAAGTCATCAACGACAAATCGCGCGAAGCCATGCGCGCTGCCCTGAAGCGCATCCAGACCGGCGAATACGCCAAGATGTTCATCTTGGAAGGCAAGACCAACTACCCGAGCATGACGGCCCGCCGCCGCCTGAACGCCGAGCACCAGATCGAAGTGGTGGGCGAGAAGCTGCGCGCCATGATGCCCTGGATCGCCAAGAACAAGCTGGTAGACCAAACCCGCAACTGATCCGGGCCACTTGCTGTCCTGATTGCCAAAGGCCACTTCGGTGGCCTTTTTCATTGGCCGACGTGCCCTTGCGCGGCGCTACACTGCGATCTGCCTCCAGCGCCGACTGGTGGGTTAAGATACTATGATTTTTATAGCTGCTCGCGCACGATGGACGTGCGCTGGAGGTCAATTTGATGCATGACGGCAATGGAGCCAAAGACGTCCCTGAGGTTCTGGTGCGCAAGCGCCGCAAAGGGATTTACATCTTGCCCAACCTGTTCACCCTGGCGGCGCTGTTTGGGGGGTTTTATGCGATTGTCATGGCCGTCGACGGGCGTTTTGACATGGCTGCTATCGGTGTGTTTTGTGCCATGGTGCTCGACAGCCTCGATGGCCGCGTGGCCCGCATGACCAACACGCAAAGCGCTTTTGGCGAGCAAATGGACTCACTGTCCGATATGGTGTCTTTTGGCGCGGCGCCTGCGCTCATCGCTTACGTCTGGGCGCTCAAGGATTTGGGGCGCTGGGGCTGGATTGCTGCTTTTGTGTATTGCGCTTGTGCGGCGCTGCGTCTGGCGCGCTTCAACGTCAATACCGGGGTGGTGGACAAGCGTTACTTTCAGGGGTTGCCATCGCCGGCGGCGGCTGCGCTGGTGGCTGGTTTGATCTGGCTCATGAGCGAACTTGGCATGCACCGGGGGGCTGATGCCGCCTGGCTGACGTGGCGGCAGATTGCCTGGGTCATGTTTGGATTTACGTTGTACGCCGGCCTGACCATGGTGACCAATGTGCCGTTTTACAGCTTCAAAGATGTGCAGATGAAGAAAAGCGTGCCTTTTGTCGTGATTGTGCTGATCGCACTGGGTATTGCGGTGATCAACATCCATCCGCCGATTGCCTTGTTCGGGGTATTTGTGCTGTACGGCCTCAGTGGTTACGGCGTGTACGCCTGGCGCAAGGCCAAGGGGGTGCAAACCAGCGTCATCAGTACGTCCACGGATGAACCCGACGAGCGGGGGCTGCACAAGTAAGCAGTGCGGCACTGCAGCAACTGTGCTACATTGGAACGCATGAAAACGTTTGCTCTGGCCCTACTGCTATCTTCCTTCGGGCGGAGGCAGTAAGGCGCGTGCGCACACTTTTTCCTCAAAGGCCCGTATGCACCCGCAACGGGCCTTTTTGTTTTGGGCACCAGAATTTTTGACCTTGCGGGCAACCCGTTAACAAAACACCAGGAGAAAACACATGGCCGACCAATTGATCATTTTCGATACCACCTTGCGCGATGGCGAGCAGTCACCCGGTGCGTCGATGACCAAAGACGAGAAGTTGCGCATTGCCCGCCAGTTGGAACGCTTGAAGGTGGACGTGATCGAGGCAGGTTTTGCTGCCAGTTCCAACGGCGACTTTGATGCCGTGCAGTTGATTGCCAACCACATCAAGGATTCCACCATCTGCTCGCTGTCGCGCGCCAACGACCGCGACATTGCACGTGCTGCCGAGGCTTTGCAAGGTGCCAACCGGGCACGCATCCACACTTTCATTGCCACCTCGGCGTTGCACATGGAGAAAAAGCTGCGTATGACGCCCGAACAGGTGCTGGAGCAAGCCAAGCAATCGGTACGTTTTGCCCGCAACCTCTGTGGCGATATTGAGTTCAGCCCAGAAGATGGCTACCGCAGCGATCCGGATTTTTTGTGCCGCGTGATTGAGGCGGTGATTGCTGAAGGCGCCACTACCATCAACGTGCCCGACACGGTGGGTTACGCCGTTCCCGAGTTGTACGGCAATTTCATCAAAACTTTGCGTGAACGTGTGCCCAACAGCGACAAGGCCATCTGGTCGGTACATTGCCACAACGACTTGGGCATGGCGGTGGCCAACTCGTTGGCTGGGGTCAAGATTGGAGGTGCGCGCCAAATTGAATGCACGATCAATGGTCTGGGTGAGCGCGCTGGCAATTGCGCCCTGGAAGAAGTGGTCATGGCTGTCAAAACGCGGCGCGATTATTTCAACCTTGATCTGAATATTGACCCCCAGCACATCGTTGCTGCCAGCCGCATGGTCAGCCAGATCACCGGGTTTGTGGTGCAGCCCAACAAAGCGGTGGTGGGAGCCAACGCCTTTGCCCATGCCAGCGGTATTCACCAGGACGGCGTGCTCAAGGCGCGCGACACCTACGAAATCATGCGCGCCGAGGATGTGGGTTGGAGCAACAACAAGATTGTGCTGGGCAAGCTCAGCGGTCGCAATGCGTTCAAGCAGCGCTTGCAAGAGCTGGGGGTGAGTCTGGACAGCGAGGCTGAAATCAACTCTGCCTTCGCACGTTTCAAAGAGCTGGCCGATCGTAAAAGCGACATTTTTGACGAAGACATTCTGGCGTTGGTCAATGACGAGAGTGTGAGCGCGGAGAAGGAGCAGTACGGTTTTGTTTCGTTGTCGCAGCACAGCGAAACGGGCGAGATGCCGCACGCCTGTGTGGTTTTCACCGTGGGTGGTAAAGAGGTGAAAGCGGAGTCGGTTGGCAATGGGCCGGTGGATGCATCCCTCAAAGCCATTGAATCCCATGTGCAAAGCGGCGCCGAAATGGTGCTGTATTCGGTCAACGCTATCAGTGGCTCCACGGAGAGCCAAGGGGAAGTGACCGTGCGCTTGCAAAACAGCGGTCGGGTGGTCAATGGTGTGGGCGCTGATCCCGATATCGTGGTGGCCTCGGCCAAGGCTTACCTCAGTGCGCTCAATAAGCTGCACAGCAAGGCCGATCGTGTGGCCGCGCAGGGTTGAAAGCGCTTAGGTCACTACAGTAAGTGTCGTGTCAATCGGGGTTTCAGCCCTATAATTTGACACAATCGATTCAAAAGTCAGGTGAGGCATAAGCCTCACCTGACTTTTTGATTGCAATACATTGACACATTTTGCCGTTTGGAGACACGTCGTGATGCTCCGCCGTCCTAACGCAGTGCTGCGTTCTTTCTTTCAAGCGTTGACCATCGGTGTGCTGGGTTTGGCGATTTCGCTGCCCACTGCGCATGCGGCAGAGCGCAAAAAATCGCCTTCCAAAAAACAACAGGTCAGTTCTGCTGCGGCCAAGCAAGCCAAGCGCACGCCCGTGCGTGTGGTTGCGCGTAAAGCCGCTGTTGGTGTCAAGGCTTCGCGTGTTGCTGCGGCCAGTGCCAGAACCCCCGTGCGCGCGGTGGCTGCTGCGGCGGCGGTGGAGCCAGCCCGGCTTTCGTTTGGTGAGCTGGCAGGTTTGCACAAGGTCAGTGATCCGCTTGATCTCAAATCCAGTGTGGCCTTGGTGATTGATCAGGATACACACGAAGTTCTGCTCAGCAAAAACGACCATGCGGTCTTGCCCATTGCATCGCTGACCAAGCTCATGACGGGGTTGCTCATCATGCAAGCGCGTTTGTCGATGGATGAGCACATCACCATTACCCAGGATGACGTTGATACAGAAAAAGGCAGTCGGTCACGCCTGATGGTAGGAACTACGCTGACCCGTCGGGAGATGCTGCATCTTGCGCTGATGTCGAGTGAAAACCGTGCTGCCCATGCGCTGGGGCGCACCTATCCTGGCGGGTTGGCCGTATTTGTCAACCAGATGAATGCCAAGGCGCGCGCTTTGGGCATGATGGACACCCGTTTTGTGGAGCCTACCGGACTGTCCAGCAACAACCAGTCCAGTGCGCGTGATCTGGCTGTGCTGGTGAACGTTGCGCACAGCGATCCTATATTGCGTGAGTTTTCCACTTCGCCCGGCTACGAGGTGGCGGTGGGCAGCAGAACATTGCAATACAACAACACCAACCGTTTGGTAAAGAGCCCTTCGTGGGACATTGGCTTGCAGAAAACCGGCTATATCTCTGAGGCAGGACGTTGCCTGGTGATGCAGACGCAAATTTCCGGGCGCAAGCTGATCATGGTGTTCTTGGACTCTGCTGGAAAATTCAGCCGTCTGGGAGATGCTGAGCGAGTACGCAATTGGGTGGAGTCTATGCCCGCACTGCGCTCCACCGTGTCTCAAGCGCAGATGCGCAGCGCCAACTGACACAATACCAAAGCTGCGCTGTGCCGCAGCTTTGGTTTATCGCAATTGGGTGGGGGCGCCAGGGCCGGGATAGCCCAGTGCCAGTGAAATTTCGTTGGCTGTTGCCTGTAGTTTAGAGAGCCAGCCTTCGTCCAGCCTGTCTGCAGGGGCTGAGATCGAGAGTCCTGCCACCAGCTTGCCTTGGTCGTCGTAAACGCCCGCAGCCATACAACGAACACCCAGCTCAAGCTCCTCGTTGTCCCGGGCTACGCCATGTTGGCGTGCCTTGGCCAGTTCGCGCTCCAGTGTCGGCAATTGTGTGATGCTGTTGCGGGTGTGGCCTGCGAGGCCGGTGCGCATGGCGTAATTGCGCACATGTTGGGGGTCGTCTGCTGCCAGAAAAAGCTTGCCGGTGGAGGTCAGGTGCAGTGGTGCACGGCCACCAATGGCGCGCACCACCTGCATGCCAGATCGCTCGCTGTAAGCGCGTTCGACATAGATAATTTCATCGCCCTGGCGCATGCTCAGGTTAACGGGCTGCTGTATCAGTTTGTGCAGATCGCGCATGGGCGCCAGGGCCGCATCGCGCACGCTCAGCCGCGCTTTGACCAAATTGCCCAGTTCCAGCAGGCGCATGCCCAGTCGGTAGCTGCCGGCTTCCGGCCTGTCCACAAAGCGCCCTGTGGCCAAATCGTTGAGGATGCGGTGGGTGGTCGAGGGGTGCAGGCCTGTTCTTTCGCTGATTTCTTTCAGCGATACCGCTTCTTCCTTGGAGGCCAGCACATCGATCAGTGCAAAGATACGTTCAATGACCTGAACGCTGGGTTTATGGTGAATTCCGGGATCTGTTTTTTTCATGGGCAACGAACTCGCACAGCGTTCGTGCATTTTATAGAGTGAAATTGCATGGGGTGGGCTAAAAGCCGGTAGCGTGGGAAACCCGTTTCCATTGCTGCTGGTGCAGCACTTCATGCGGGAGGTAAGAGGCCTTGTAGCTCATTTTGGGGCTGGCCTGTATCCAGTAGCCCAGGTACACATGCGCCAGGCCCAGCGCACGCACCTGCTCAATTTGCCACAGCACGCCGTAGGTGCCATAGCTACAGTGGGTTTCAGGCTCGTAAAAGGTATAGACCGCAGACAGCCCGTCGTCCAGCAAATCAAGGATGGAAACCATTTTGAGGATGCCGTGAGGGTGGTTGTCGCTGGGCTGGCGAAACTCCACCAACCGTGTATTGACCCGGCTTTGCAATAAAAACTGCGTGTATTGGTCAATGCTGTCGTGGTCCATGCCGCCGCCTGCATGGCGACCGTTCTGGTAGCGCAGATACAGCTGGTAATGCTCTGGCACAAAGCAAGGGTTCATCACCCGGGTTTGCAAGATGTTGTGGCGTGCCCAGGCGCGCCGCTGGCTGCGGTCTGGTGTGAACTCTTGCGCCAATACGCGCAGCGGTGTGCAGGCATCACAGCCGTCGCAATAAGGACGGTACGTGAACATGCCACTGCGCCGAAAGCCCTGCTGTACCAGGCTGGTGAAGTTATCGCTGCACACCAGATGCCCTGGCGTTGCCACCTGTGAGCGGGCTTGGCGCTCCGGGAGGTAGCTGCACTGGTAGGGGGCGGTGGCGTAAAACTGGAGTTTTTGGGGGGGGAGGTCGTTGAGTTGCGTCATGCCGCAATGGCTTCAGGAGGCAAAAGCGCGTTCCAGTATACGGGGTCAAATTGCCACCGCAGTGGTGGCTGACTGCGCGTTTGCCGCACATGCTGCAAAAAGAGGTCGCGCGCAATTTCACGGGCGCCCAGAGACGCCAGATGCCGTGTGTTTTGCTGGCAATCGATGAGTGTGACGCCCTGCTGTCGGCACAGACACACCAGCGCGGCCAGCGCAATCTTGGAAGCATCGGTCTGGTGCGCGAACATGGATTCGCCAAATACTGCCCGGCCTATTCCCACGCAATACAACCCGCCCACCAAACGGCCATCGATCCAGGTTTCCACGCTGTGGGCATGGCCTGCGGCATGGAATGCGGCGTAAGCCTGGATAACGCCGGGAACAATCCAGGTGCCGTCCTGGCCTGGGCGAGCGGTGTTGGCACAGGCACGCATCACCTCCTCAAAGGCACTGTCCACGCGGATTTCGCAACCACGCTGGGCGCGAAACTTCAGCAGCGTGCGGCGCAAAGAGCGGTGCAATCGAAACTTCTGAGGGCGCAGCACCATACGCGGGTCGGGGCTCCACCATAAAACCGGCTGGCCTGGGCCAAACCACGGAAAAATCCCCTCGCTGTAGGCACGTTGCAGGTGTTCTGCATCCAGGTGCTGGCCCGCTGCGAGCAGGCCCGGTGCGGGATCTTCCGGGCCCCAGGCCAATGTGGCGGATGGAAACGGGTCTTGGGGCTCCAGCCAGTGCAGGTGGGGGGGCATTGATTTACCGGGTAGTCACAGCGCCTGCATTGTCTTTCAGAACGTGTCTGTCGGGGTGCAGGCTTGTGGGGTGCGGCTTGGCGGCTCGTTGCGCTGGAGGGTAATTCCGTGCCTGTGCCCAAGGCGGGCACCCTAAAATCCGTTGCGACGCAATCAATGAATGGGCCACTGCCCGAGGAGCCAGTAGTGCAAGACCCCCAAACGGTGCCCGTGACCAAAGCGGCGCAGCGTGTGATCAAGAAATACCCCAACCGCCGCCTCTACGACACCGCGACATCGACGTACATCACCTTGTCCCAGGTCAAGCAACTGGTCATGGAGCGCCAGCCGCTGGTGGTGCGCGATGCCAAAACTGGCGAAGACATCACGCGCAGCATCTTGCTGCAAATCATTCTGGAAGAGGAGGCCGGCGGCGCGCCACTGTTCACCGAGGCGGTGCTGGCCAACATCATCCGCGCCTATGGCCACGCCATGCAGGGCTTCATGGGCAACTACCTGGAAAAAAACGTGCAGGTCTTCACCGACATGCAAACCAAGTTGGCTGAGCAATCGCAAACCATGACCCCCGAAATCTGGGCCCAGTTCATGAGCGCGCAGTCGCCCATGCTGCAAGGTCTGATGGGCAACTACGCCGAGCAGTCGCGCAGTATGGTGACCCAGATGCAGGAAAAAATGCAAAAGCAAACCGAGCAGATGCTGGGTGTGCTGGGCCTCAAGCGCTGACCCTGCGCGTGCCCCGGGGGGCCAATGCTGGGACAATACGCCCATGATTGAAGCCCCCACTCCCACCAAAATACCCAAAATCGGGTTCGTGTCACTTGGATGCCC
>NZ_JAQUAL010000088.1:0-13188 GCF_028687295.1 Simplicispira sp. | reverse complement strand
GGCTGTATTCACGCCGCCGTGGGCGCTCTTGATTCAAAGATTGTTCCATCGTCTCCACGATCCTCCATCGTGGGGACGATGCCCGCTTCAAGCGGTGCTTTCAAGATGGGATCGCCAGCTGCATACATTCAGGCATCTCTGGTTGACACCCGCACTTTGAAATCAGTAAGGATGCCTATCCGATTCGCCGCTACACAGGCCACAGGTTTTTGACACCCACAGACGATGCGGATGGGCTGACGCTTCAGGTGCCATCGAATGCGTCCGGCCAAGAAGCCCAAAATAACTCAAGAGAGTTGATTTACACCACAACCCATAGCGCGCCATTGCAACAGAGCCCAGTAGAGCCCCACAAGAACCCAGGAAAACAAAAAAGCCTTCTAAATTTTTAATTTAGAAGGCTTTTGACCAATTACTAATTGGTAGGCGCGATTGGAATCGAACCAACGACCCCCACCATGTCAAGGTGGTGCTCTAACCAGCTGAGCTACGCGCCTGATATTTTTAATTTATCAGAGAACGCTATTGTAGCACCAAAAAATCGTCACATTAAAAACGTGAAACAAAATCCGCAGGCAATCAGCGTCGGCGTGCAGAGCGCACACCGGACACCGATGCTACGGCGCCCAGCACTTTTTTCAATCGACCTGCATCCGACACCTCTACCGTGAACGTCATCCAGGCGATACCTTTGACCGACTGTGTCTGCACACCCACCACGTTCATTTTTTCCTTGGCAAACACTTCCGAAATATCGCGCAGCAAGCCCTGACGGTCAGCGGCCTGCACCGTCACATCCACAGGATAGACCGACGCCAGCGCAGCCTGCTTGGGCGTACCCCATTCCACCTCGATCATGCGCTCGGCATTGCGCGCTGCCATCTCGCGGAAATTGCTGCAATCCACACGGTGAACACTCACGCCCTTACCGCGCGTGACAAAGCCCTGGATTTCATCAGGAGGAGCCGGTTTGCAGCATTTGGCCAGCTGGGTCATCAACGAATCAACGCCGACCACCAGGATGCCACCCTTGGGGGTCTTGCCGGTATGGCGCGCCTTCCTGAGCAACAGATAGTCATCGGGCTGCAGGGCCGGCTCCGGCGGGCGCAGCAAGATTTCGATGTTGCGCAGCGAAAACTCGTCCTTGCCGACCACTTCGAACAAGGCATCCGCCGATTTGAAACCCAACTGCGCAGCCAGATCGTCCAGGCGCAAAGCGGTTTTGCCTTCGCGTTGCAGCAGTTTTTCGACCGCTTCACGACCGCGCGCCACGGTTTCATTCAACGCTTTGGCATTGAACCAGGCACGGGCTTTGGCACGGCCCCGACTGCTGTTGAGGTAGCCCAAATCAGCATTCAGCCAGTCACGCGAAGGGCCACCTTCTTTGACCGTGGTGACCTCCACGGTTTGGCCGTTTTGCAGTTGCGTGTTCAGCGGCACCATGGCGCCATTGACACGTGCCCCACGGCAGCGGTGCCCTATGCTGGTGTGTACAGCGTAGGCAAAATCTACCGGGGTAGCGCCTTGGGGCAACTCCACAATCGCGGCCTCGGGCGTCAGAACATAGATGCGATCTTCAAAAAGCCCTTGCTGCTGCGGCGCCCCAGCCAGATCGCGCTCCCAGGCCAGCAGCTGGCGCAGCACGGCAATCTTGGCGTCATAGTCGCCGCTGGCGGACACACCAGCGTAGCCTTTGCTTCCCGCCTCTTTGTAGGCCCAGTGCGCAGCCACGCCGTGCTCGGCATGGTCGTGCATGGCCTGGGTGCGGATCTGGATCTCAATGGCCCTGCCCGCCTCGTCACGCACCACGGTGTGCAGTGACTGGTAACCGTTGGGTTTGGGACGGGCGATGTAGTCGTCAAACTCTTCGGCAATGGATTCAAATTGTGCATGCACCCAGCTCAGTGCGGCGTAGCAATCCTTGACGTTGGGCACCACCACGCGCAGGGCCCGAATATCAAACAGCTGGTCAAAATTGAGCGATTTGCCGCGCATCTTTTTGACAATGCTGTAGATGTGCTTGGGCCGTCCCTGCACGCTGGCGCTGATACTGCGGGCGCGCAGTTCAGATTCCACGCGGGCACGCAGCTGCTCCATGTAGACCTCGCGGCCAGTGCGCTTTTCATCCAGCAGGCGCGCCACTTCCTTGTAGGTATCAGGCTCCAGAAAACGAAACGCCAGGTCTTCCATCTCCCACTTGATCTGCCAAATACCCAAGCGGTTGGCCAACGGCGCAAACACGTGCAGCGCCTCGTGCGAAATGCTGGGCGGCACCGGGCGTTTGCTGGCTGCGTGGTAGCGCAGGGTTTGCAGGCGCGAGGCCAAGCGCAGCATGACCACACGCAGGTCACGCGAAAAAGCCAGCAGCATCTTGCGCACGTTCTCCGTTTGCACTGCCGGGTCATTGATCTGCTGTACCGACGGATGCACCGCACGTGCCTGCGCCTGCACACGCATCAGCTTGGTGGTTTCCACGGCCAGGGTTGCAAAATGGCTGCCAAAGGCTTTGGCGATCACTTCCTCGGGCCGATTCAAGTGCATGCAGGCATGCACCAGGTAGCAGGCGGCCTGCATGGCTTCGGAGCCACCGATGGTTTTGAGAATGGCAGCCACTGCATCGGCGTGGGCCAAGGTGTTTTCACCAGTTTCCAGGTTTTCTGCGGCAATCAGGGGCTCGGCAAAAGCGCGGGCACGCGCCAATGCGTTGAGCTGCTCGGGCAAAGCCTGCGCCGTGGCGGTGACCAGCGGCACGACGGCCTCAGGGCCTGCGCTGGGGACGGTCGGCGCCACTTCGGGGACAGCGCTTTTCATGCAGGTACCTTGCTCGGAGTCTCGGTCAGGAACGCTGCCACGGCAGCCACCTGCTCGGGTGCCACCAGCGTAGGTGCATGGCCCACGCCCGGCCATTCCATCAGGCGGGCGCGCGGGCCGCGCTGGCCCATGGCCGCTGCCGTGTGCGGTGACAGCAAGTCCGATTGCGCTCCCCGCAACAACAGCGTCTGGGCGGTAATCTGGTCGTACAGCTGCCACAACTGCGCCTCGCCCGCCTGCGCTGCCTCCTGAGACAGGGAAGCAAACGCTGTAGCGATGGCAGGGTCGTAATGCAAAGTAACGCCCCCCTCAGGCAAGGCGCGCACCATGTGCTGGCACAAGGCCAGCCATTGCGCTGGCGTGTGCGGGCCAAAGTGGCTGGAAACCGACCACAAACTTTCGGCAGCTTGCTCCAGCGAGTCAAAACGCGGCGCCTTGCCCAGGTACTGACCAATGCGCGCCAGCGCTTGCCACTCGATGACCGGCCCCACATCATTGAGCACCAGACGGCGCACCGGCACAGGCAGCGGCAGACCCGGCTGCCCACACAGCACCATGCCGATCAGACCGCCCATGCTGGTGCCTACCCAATCGAGGGTTTGCACGGGTGCCTGGTGGTGCAACTGCGCCAGCAGCGCCAGCATGTCGGCGGCATATACCGGTATCTGGTAAGCCAGCGGCTCGGCCAGCCAATCGCTGTGGCCGCGTCCAGCCACGTCAGGACAAATGACGCGCGCGTGCGCACTCAGAACCCGGGCCAGCACATCGAAATCGCGCCCCTGGCGCGACAGGCCATGCACACACACCACCACATGCGGGTGCTGCGGGTTGCCTGTGGCGTTCCACTCCCAATACGCCATGCGGCGGGCTTCGCCCTGCCCCGCGCGGGCCATCGGCCCTGTATCACTAGAGGCCGGGCCAGGGCAGGATACGTAGTTCAGCCTAGGTTCAATCATGGGTGCGCGCTTCCGGGGCATGGCTTGATAATTGCTATGTTGCATCGTAATTCATTCGGAGAAAATTCCATGCTCAAAGGCAAAACGGCTCTCGTGACAGGTTCTACCAGCGGCATCGGCTTAGGTATAGCCAAGGCACTGGCACAACAAGGGGCCAACGTGGTGCTCAACGGTTTTGGTGATGTGGATGCGCCACGCGCCGAGGTGCTGGCCGCTGGCCACGGCACTGACGCGCAAGTGGCTTACCACAGCGCCGATATGTCACGCAGTGCCGATATTGAAGACATGTTCCAGTACAGCGTGGCGCAGTTTGGCGCAGTGGACATCCTGGTCAACAACGCAGGCATTCAGCATGTGGCCAGCATCGAAGACTTTCCGGTCGAGCGCTGGGACGCCATTTTGGCCATCAACCTGACCAGCGCTTTTCACACCACGCGCCTGGCACTTCCCGCCATGAAGGCAGCCAACTGGGGCCGCATCATCAATGTCGCTTCGGTGCATGGTTTGGTGGGTTCGGCGCAAAAATCAGCCTACGTGGCAGCCAAGCACGGCGTGGTCGGATTCACCAAAGTCACAGCCCTGGAGACAGCAACCACGGGCATTACCTGCAACGCCATCTGCCCGGGCTGGGTACTGACGCCGCTGGTACAAAAGCAGGTGGATGCCAAGGCGCAGGCACTGGGCATCAGCAATGAAGAATCCACCAAACTGCTGCTGGGCGAGAAAGAACCCTCCATGCAGTTCACCACGCCCGAAGAGCTGGGCGCGCTGGCCGTGTTCTTTTGCTCCAGCGCTGCCAACAATGTGCGCGGCGTAGCCTGGAACATGGACGGCGGCTGGACAGCCCAGTAACCGGCCCCACAAAAACTCCTGATTCGATAGCTGCTAGCGCCCGTCCCGCAAGGGTTACGGGCCTTTTTTCTTATCAACAGGCTCAGTGCATCTGCACCGATCCCGAGACATTGACCGTCACCGTGGTCTTGCCAGCCTCCACCGCCATGGGCGACGCGTCCATCATGGTGGCCTTGGCCTCCATCGCCATGGCGCGCGGGCGCGGGCCCGGCGCATAGCTGTTGCTGTTGACTGCCACTTCGCGCAGGGTGAAGGCGCTAAAGCCAAACGCCTTCGTCAAATCAGCAGCTTGCGTTTTGAAATTCTCAATCGCCTGCGCTTGGGCATCGCGCTCTACTTTGGCGCGCTGTTCGCGGCTCAGGCCAAAGCCCACCTGGCCGATGGCCATCGTGGTCACGCGCGCTGCGGTGCCGGTGATGCGCGCAAAGTCGCGCCCCTCCAGCACCAGCTCGGCAGAACCTTGCCAGCCGCTGATCTGGCTGTTCTGGCCGTAACGTGGGTACAGGCCAAAGTTGCCGGTGCGCACATCCATTTGCCCTGGCTCAGCGTTGCGGCGCGCTTCCAACAAGGCCGCATCCAGCGCCTGGCGCAGCTGCCCCTGCACCACGGCAGCGTCCTTGCCCTCGCGCGTGGTGCTCAGGGTGAGCACCAGCAAATCTTGTTGCACATCCACCGACCCAGCCGCTGACAGCTGCACCACGTTCTGCGGCGTTGCGGGAGCCATATTTTGGGCAAAAACGGCTCCAACACTTACCAGCATTGCGCCAGCAGCTATCAATTTCATAGTTTTTTGCATGGAGAGAATTCCTTGGAGGGGTGATGATCGGGCCAAGGATACCGTCGCCTGGAAGTGTTTTTTGTCGGCAAAAAGCGCATTTTGGCGACGCGCCAGCAAAGCTGTGTGCGTATGCGGCAAAACTTGTAACGGTTGGTCAGACCACGCAGCAAAGCCGCACGCCAGCGCCGCAAACTGGTAACAATGGCCGCTGTTACAAATAAGACCGAGGTATCCCAATGGCCACGCCAAGCAACCGGACAGACAAAATTTTGGTCGTGGATGACGACGCCCGCATCCGCGATTTGCTGCGCCGCTACCTGACGCAAGAGGGCTTCGAGGTCATGGTGGCCGAAGACGGCAAAGCACTCAGCCGCCTGCTGCTGCGCGAAACCGTGGATCTGATCGTGCTCGATCTGATGATGCCGGGCGAGGATGGCCTGTCCATCTGCCGGCGCCTGCGCGCAGCCAACGACCGCACGCCCATCATCATGCTCACGGCCAAGGGGGAGGATGTGGACCGCATCGTCGGGCTGGAGGTGGGCGCTGACGACTACCTGGGCAAGCCCTTCAACCCGCGTGAACTGCTGGCGCGCATCCACGCCGTGCTGCGCCGGCGCCCGCCGCAAGAAGCGCCCGGCGCCCCGTCGGGCGACAACGAGGTGGTCAACTTCGGCCCCTTCAGCTTTGACCTGGGCACCCGCGCACTGCAAAAAAATGGCGAAGAGCTGCCCTTGACCACGGGCGAATTCGCCATGCTCAAAGCCCTGGTGCGCCACCCGCGCCAGCCGCTGTCGCGTGAGAAGCTGGCCTTGCTGGCACGTGGGCGCGAGTTCGAGCCCTTTGACCGCAGCCTGGACGTGCAGGTGTCACGGCTGCGCAAGCTCATCGAAGAAGATGCTGCCGCGCCGCGCTACATCCAGACCGTGTGGGGTGTAGGCTACGTGTTTGTGCCGGACGGCAATAATTGACCGCCCGGCTCCGCGCCCCTGCGCAAACCCCACGGTGTGCCCCTTGCCTGGCGGGCAGCACACCTTGGCGCTTTTGATTTCCCATGAGCTACTCCCCTCCTCCGGTCAGCGATGCCACCAGCCCAGCCCCCCTGGAATCTGCACCGCGCCACCGCGAATCGCCCAAACGGATGGGGCTCAACCTGTTTTGGCGCACATTTTTTCTGCTCAGCCTGTTGCTGGTGGGCAGCATCCTGGCCTGGCTGCAAACACTGCGCGCCCTGGAGTTTGAGCCGCGCACGCTGCACACCGCACAGCAGATTGCCTCGCTGGTCAACCTCAGCCGCGCGGCGCTGGTGCATTCGGATGCGATTGCGCGCGTCTCGCTGCTCAAGACCATGGCCGACCAGGAGGGCGTGCGCATCCTGCCGCGCGAGCCCGGCGACAACTTTGAACTGCTCGACCAATCGCCCCTGGGCCAGCGCCTGACCGAAGAGCTGTCCCAGCGCCTGGGCCAAGGCACCATCGTGGCCAGCAGCGTCAATGGCGAAAAAGGGCTGTGGGTGGGCTTTTCCATCAATGGCGATGCCAACTGGCTGCTCATGGACCGCTCGCGCTTCAGCCCGGCCGGGGGCAAAACCTGGCTGATCTGGCTCATCACGGCAGGGGCGCTGTCGCTGGCCGGGGCCGCCGCCATCGCCCGGCTCATCAACCAGCCGCTCAAGCAGCTGTCTTATGCGGCCAACCGCGTGCGCGATGGCGACTTTGCCGCCAGCCGGCTCGACGAGGAGGCCGTGACCAGCGAAATCCGCGAGGTCAACATCGGCTTCAACCGCATGGCGCAAAAACTCGCCAAGCTCGAACAAGACCGCGCCGTGATGCTGGCGGGCATCTCGCACGACCTGCGCACGCCGCTGGCACGCCTGCGCCTGGAAACCGAGATGAGCGTGGCCGACGAAGTGGCGCGCGAACACATGGTGGCCGACATCGTGCAGCTCGACGCCACCATCGACAAGTTTCTCGATTACGCGCGCCCCGACCACGTCACGCTCACGCCGGTCAATCTGCACGGCGTGATCTCTTCGTGCGTGTATGCAGTGCAAGATCACCGTGAGCTGCAAATCACCATGAGCGTGCCCGAAGACCTGAACGTGCTGGCCGACGAGGTGGAGCTGGCGCGCATCATCTCCAACCTGCTGGAAAACGCGCGCCGCTACGGCAAGACGCCCGACGCGGGCGTCACCCAGGTGGACATTGCCGCCAAGGGCCGCGAGGAGTGGGTGCTGATCAAGGTGCGTGACCACGGCACGGGCGTACCGCCCGAGCAGCTGGCCAACCTGACCAAGCCGTTTTTCCGGGGCGACTCGGCCCGCACAGCGGCAGCGGGCGCGGGCCTGGGCCTGTCGATTGTGGACAAAACCGTGCAGCGCATGGGCGGCATTTTTGCCCTGGCCAATTCGGCCTCGGGCGGCTTGGTGGCGCATGTGCAATTGCAGCGCGCCCACGACCAGCCCCAGGGCACGGACTCGCAGCAGCGCCTGCAACGCCCGCAGGTCAAACGCAAACTGCCGCCGCGCCCTACAGCGCAGGGCTAAACCACGGTCAGCAAAGCGATGGCGCGCGCCTCCATCGCCAGCCCCTGCCCCACCGGCCCCAGCCGCTCGGCGGTCTTGGCCTTGATGTTGATCTGCCCCGGTTGCAACGCCAGCGCCTGCGCAATGCGCGTGCGCATGGCCGGAATGTGCGCGGCCAGCCGGGGGGCCTGGGCCACCACCGTGGTGTCGATGTTGCCGATCTGGTAGCCCTGTGCCCGCACCCGGCGCGCGGCCTCGGTCAGCAGCGCCAGCGAATCGGCACCGCGAAACTGCGCATCGGTGTCCGGAAAATGCGTGCCGATATCGCCCAGCGCCGCCGCGCCCAGCAGCGCATCGGTGATGGCATGCAGCAACACATCGGCATCCGAATGGCCCAGCAAACCCATGGGGTGGTCGATGGTTACACCGCCAATGACCAGCGCCCGGCCCGGCACCAGCGCGTGGACATCCCAGCCCTCACCTATTCTGAAATTCATGCGTTTTCCTTAAAAAATGGTACGTGCGGGGGCATCGCTGGCTTGGCCACGGTCACCGCCAAAGCGGTCCAGGGTGGCGCCGTGGGCGCGCTGGGCCAGCACGGCTTCGGCCAGCAAAAAGTCTTCCGGGTAGGTCACTTTGAAATTCAGCGCACTGGCCTGTACCAGGCGCGGGTGCAGGCCCATGGCCTCCATGGCGCTGGCCTCGTCGGTGGCAATGGGGCCTATCTGCTCCAGCGCCTGAACGAGCGCACCGATGCGGAACATCTGCGGCGTTTGCGCCAGCCATTTGTCGCCCCGGTCTACCGTGCTGGCCACGCGGATGCCGCCCGGCCCGGCAATCGCGGTTTTGAGGGTGTCAGCCAATTTGTGCGCCAGCAGACCGCCCACATCGTCGCCCAGGCAGGCGTCGATCAGGGCATCAATCTGCTCTGGCGTGACCAGGCAGCGTGCGGCATCGTGAACCAGCACCCAATCCTGGGCCTGCGCCCCACGCTGGAGCAAGGCGCGCAGGCCACCCAGCACGGTGTCAGCCCGGGTGGGGCCGCCGCACTCCACCGTAAAAAAGCCCTTGCCCGGGTAGGCATCCAGAAAATGGTCGCCCGCCGCCACCGCCACCAGCGTGCCCGCCAGACGGCCCACGCCCGCCAACGCAGCCAACGTGTGCAGCACCAGCGGCTGGCCTGCCACGTGCAGGTACTGCTTGGGCAGCGCAGAAGCGGCAGCCTGGCCCGGCGGCAAGGCCCGCGTGCCAGTGCCAGCGCAGGGCAGCAAGGCCCACAAACGCGCGCCCACGGGCAGCGCGTAGCTGCCACCGGGCGGGGCTATCGTCCAGGGGTTCCATGGGCTCCAGGGGCCCGCCACGTCGGGGATGGCATCAGGGGACGGCGTAGGGGCGGGGGAAGGCCAAGGCGCCGGGGCGGGCGCAGCAGCGCTCTGGGGCGTCAGCAAAGGATGGGTCATGGCGGCATTCTAAAATCTGCACTCCCCGCCGCGTCCGGTTCGGGCGCGACCCGCGCCAGCGAAGGCCGTGGTGCGGCCACCTCCCCCTTCAGCGCATGGACCTCCCCAAACTCACCCCCGGTAAACGCTTCACCGTGCCCCGCCCCGTGGGCAGCGCCGACGCCCTGCTGCTGGCACGCCTGGGCCAGCGCGAACAGGCCGCGCGGCGCACCACCGCCATCGTCACCGCCGACGCCGCCGATGCCGGCCGGCTGCTCGACGAACTGGCTTTTTTTGCCCCCGGCCTGCGCTGTGCGCTGTTTCCGGACTGGGAAACGCTGCCCTACGACACCTTCAGCCCGCACCAGGATTTGATCAGCGAGCGCCTGGCCGCGCTGTGGCGCATCAGCCAGAAAGACAAGGACACCGGCGCCGATGTGGTCATCGTGCCCGCTACCACCGCGCTGTACCGGCTGGCGCCGCCCGCCTTTTTGGCGGGCTACACCTTCGAGTTCAAGGTCAAACAAAAGCTGGACGAAGCCAAATTCAAGGCCCAGCTCACGCTGGCGGGCTACAGCCATGTCAGCCAGGTGGTCAGCCCCGGCGAATACGCGGTGCGCGGCGGGCTGATTGACCTGTTCCCGATGGGCGCACCCGTGCCCTACCGCGTGGATTTGTTTGACGACGAAATCGACAGCATTCGCACCTTCGACCCCGACACCCAGCGCAGCCTCTACCCCGTGCCCGAAGTGCGCTTGCTGCCCGGGCGCGAATTTCCCATGGACGAGGCTGCGCGCGCCAAATTTCGCGCCCGCTGGCGCGAGCTGCTCGACGGCGACCCCACCAAAAGCCGCATCTACAAAGACATGGGCGCCGGCGTGGCCACCGCAGGCATCGAGTACTACCTGCCGCTGTTCTTTGATGACACCGCCACCGTGTTCGATTACCTCGGCCAAGATGCCACCGTGGTGCTGCACGGCGACATCGAGCCCGCGTTCCAGCGCTTTTGGCAAGACACCAAAGACCGCTACCGCCTGGTGCAGGGCGACCCCGAGCGCCCGGTGCTGGCGCCCGAAGCGCTGTTTTTGAGCGCTGACCAGTTCTATACCCAGCTCAAGGCCTATGCGCAGTTGTCGGTGCGGGCGCCAGCGCCCATAGACACCACGCCCGGCGCAGGCGATGCGGCTGCGCCCTCCACTGGTGCAGCCACAGACACCAGCGCGCTGCCTGACCTGTCAGTCGTGCGCGGTGCCGACGAGCCGCTGGCGCGCCTGCGCGCCCATATCCAGACCACGCCGCAGCGCGTGCTGCTGCTGGCCGAAAGCGCCGGGCGGCGCGAGAGCCTGCTGGACTTTCTGCGCACTGGCGGCGTGCAGCCGCCCGCGTTCGACTCCCTGGCCGCCTTTGACGCCAGCGGCGAAAAACTCGGCATTGCCACCGCCGCCCTCACCGTGGGCTTTGCCTGGCACGAGCGGGGCATCGACTTCGTCACCGAAACCGAGCTGTTTGCCGCCGGCGCCACCACGCGCCGACGCAAAAAGCAGGAGCAAGTCAGCGACGTGGAAGCGCTGATCAAAGACCTGAGCGAGCTCAACGTGGGCGACCCGGTAGTCCACAGCCAGCACGGCATTGGCCGCTACCGGGGGCTGGTCAACCTCGACCTGGGCGAGAAAAATGTGGATGGCACGCCCGCCCTGCAAGAGTTCTTGCACCTGGAGTACGCCGCCCAGGCGGTGCTGTATGTGCCCGTGAGCCAGTTGCAGCTCATCAGCCGCTACACGGGCGTTTCTGCCGACGAAGCACCGCTGCACAAACTGGGCAGCGGTCAGTGGGAAAAAGCCAAGCGCAAGGCCGCAGAGCAAGTGCGCGACAGCGCTGCCGAACTGCTCAACATCTACGCCCGCCGCGCCCTGCGCCAGGGCCACGCATTCCGCTATTCGCCGCAGGACTACGAGCAGTTTGCCAACGACTTCGGCTTTGAAGAAACCGCCGACCAGAACGCCGCCATCCACGCCGTCATCCAGGACATGATCAGCCCGCGCCCCATGGACCGGCTGGTCTGTGGCGATGTCGGCTTTGGCAAAACCGAAGTGGCCTTGCGCGCCGCCTTTGTCGCCGTGACGGGCGGCAAGCAGGTGGCGTTTCTGGCGCCCACCACGCTGCTGGCCGAGCAGCATTACCAGACGCTGGTCGATCGCTTTTCCAAATGGCCGGTGCGGGTGGCCGAGGTATCGCGCTTTCGCTCGGGCAAAGAGATTTCTTCGGCCATCAAAGGCATTGCCGATGGCACCGTCGATGTCGTGGTCGGCACGCACAAGCTGCTGAGCGAATCCACCCAGTTCAAAAACCTGGGCCTGCTCATCATTGACGAAGAGCACCGCTTTGGCGTGCGCCACAAAGAGCAGATGAAAGCGTTGCGCGCCGAAGTGGATGTGCTCACGCTCACGGCCACGCCCATTCCGCGCACCATGGGCATGGCGCTGGAGGGCCTGCGCGACCTGAGTGTGATTGCCACCGCACCGCAGCGGCGCCTGGCCATCAAGACCTTTGTGCGCAGCGAAGGCACGGGCGTGATCCGCGAAGCCGTGCTGCGCGAGTTGAAGCGCGGCGGGCAGGTGTACTTTTTGCACAACGAAGTCGAAACCATCGAAAACCGCCGGCAAAAGCTCGAAGAAATCTTGCCCGAAGCGCGCATCGCCATCGCCCACGGCCAGATGCCCGAGCGCGAGCTGGAAAAGGTCATGCGCGACTTTGTCGCCCAGCGCTTCAACCTGCTGCTGTGCTCCACCATCATCGAAACCGGCATTGACGTGCCCACGGCCAACACCATCGTCATGAGCCGCGCCGACAAGTTTGGCCTGGCGCAGTTGCACCAGCTGCGCGGGCGCGTGGGCCGCAGCCACCACCAGGCCTATGCCTACCTGATGGTGCCCGACGTGGAGAGCCTGACCAAGCAGGCCCAGCAGCGCCTGGACGCCATCCAGGCCATGGAAGAACTGGGCAGCGGCTTCTACCTGGCCATGCACGACCTGGAGATTCGCGGCGCGGGCGAGGTGCTGGGCGAGAACCAGAGCGGCAACATGATGGAGATTGGGTTCCAGCTCTACAACGAGATGCTGTCCGAGGCGGTGCGCTGCCTCAAGGCGGGCAAGGAGCCTGATTTGCTCAGCCCCCTGTCGGTCACCACCGACATCAACCTGCACGCCCCAGCCCTGCTGCCCGATGACTACTGCGGCGATGTGCATTTGCGCCTGAGCTTTTACAAAAAACTGGCCACCGCCAGAACCACCGACCAGATCGACGGCCTGCTGGAAGAAATCGTCGATCGCTTTGGCAAGCTGCCCGCGCAGGCGCAAACGCTGATCGACGTCCACCGCCTGCGCTGCTTGAGCCAGCCCTACGGCGTGGTGAAGGTGGACGCGGCACCGGGCGTCACCACCATCACCTTCAAGCCCCAGCCGCCGGTAGACCCGATGCAGATCATTGCGCTGATCCAGAAAAACAAGCACATCAAGCTGGCGGGCAACGAGAAGCTGCGCATTGAACGCGCCCTGCCCGACCCCAAAGACCGCGCCCAACTGGTGCGCGACGTGCTGCGCAGCCTGGGCCAGCCGCTGGCCGCTGCCACCCCCGACGCATGACCCCCACCGACGAAGCTTTTCTGGACGCCAGCGTGCTGGCCTGCGCGCTGGCCGTGGCCCTGTGGCTGCGCCCGTGGCGGCTGCTGCGCGGCGGTGCGCTGATCACGCCCTTGCTGGCCACGCTGGTGGTGCTGCCCTGGGTGTGGGCCTTGCCCCAGTTGCACACCATGCCGTTGCAGTTGCAGTTTTC
>NZ_JAQUAL010000087.1:11831-13250 GCF_028687295.1 Simplicispira sp. | reverse complement strand
TGCAATTCAACAAGGTGCATGGCTTTTACATCGAAGTCACACAGGGCCAGGCCAGCAAAGTACCCGACGACTACCGCCGCCGCCAGACCCTGAAAAACGCCGAGCGCTTCATCACCCCCGAACTCAAAGCGTTCGAGGACAAAGCCCTGTCCGCGCAAGAGCGCGCACTGGCCCGCGAAAAGTGGCTGTACGAACAGGTGCTGGAGCAACTGCAAGCCCATGTACCGGCCCTGACCCGGCTGGCCAGCGCGCTGGCCCAGCTGGATGTGCTGTGCTGCCTGGCCGAACGCGCCCTGACCCTGAACTGGTGCGCACCGCAATTCGTACCCGAGCCGTGCATCGACATCGAGGCAGGTCGCCACCCGGTGGTGGAAGCGCGGCTGGCCGAGACGTCCAGCGGCGCCTTCATCGCCAACCACACGCGCTTGGGCCTGAACACGCGCATGCAGATCATCACCGGCCCCAACATGGGCGGTAAATCGACCTACATGCGCCAGGTGGCCCTCATCGTGCTGCTGGCCAGCATGGGCAGCCATGTGCCCGCCAGCAGCTGCCGACTGGGGCCGATCGACGCCATCCACACCCGCATCGGTGCCGCCGACGACCTGGCCAACGCCCAGTCCACCTTCATGCTGGAGATGGTGGAGGCAGCGCAAATCCTGCATGCCGCCACCCCCCACAGCCTGGTGCTGATGGACGAGATTGGCCGTGGCACCAGCACTTTTGACGGTCTGGCGCTGGCCAGCGGCATTGCCACGCACCTGCACGACAAAACCCGTGCCTTCACGCTGTTTGCCACGCACTACTTTGAACTGACCGAGCTGCCTGCCACCGCGCGCCACGCCGTCAACATGCACGTCAGCGCCGCAGAAACCACGCAGGCCGGTGGCGACATTGTGTTTCTGCACGAAATCCAGAGCGGCCCGGCCAGCCGCAGCTACGGCATCCAGGTGGCCAAACTGGCGGGCGTGCCCGCGCCCGTGCTCCACCACGCCCGCCAAGCCCTGGCCGCACTGGAAGCGCGCGCCCACGCAGACCAGGCCCAGGTGGACTTGTTTGCCGCCCCCGCGGAACCCGAGCAAGGCACCAGCCCCAGCGCACTGGAGGCGGCACTCGCCGACCTACAGCCCGACCAGATGAGCCCGCGCGAAGCGCTGGACGCGCTCTACCAGCTCAAAGCGTTGCACGCGCGCACCAACGCACCGCCGTAATGCAGCCGCTGCGGGGGTGGCGGCGGCACACGCCAGTAAGATGTAACAAGCAACAACAACTAAGACACCCCGATGACTTCCCCCATCGCTCACGCAGCACAGCGCGCCGACAACAGCGGCTTTTTTGAATACCACGGCATCTGGGCGCCCGGCGTGCGGGCCTTTCGCAACCTGCGTTTCAACACCAAGGCGGCCATCATCTCGATGG
>NZ_JAQUAL010000087.1:0-11731 GCF_028687295.1 Simplicispira sp. | reverse complement strand
CCCATCGCTCACGCAGCACAGCGCGCCGACAACAGCGGCTTTTTTGAATACCACGGCATCTGGGCGCCCGGCGTGCGGGCCTTTCGCAACCTGCGTTTCAACACCAAGGCGGCCATCATCTCGATGGCCTTCATGCTGCCCATGCTGGTGCTGGTGGGCTGGCTGCTGAAAACCGAACTCGACAGCGCCATGCAGTCGCGCATGGACGCCACGCGCCAGCATGTGGAAATCGGCCACGGCATCCTGGTCTGGGCCCATGCGCAAGAAACCAGCGGCAAACTGCCGCGCGAGCAGGCGCAGCAACTGGCGCGCGAAGCCATCGCCAAGCTGCGCTACGACAAGCAAGAGTATTTCTGGATCAACGACATGCAGCCACGCGTGGTCATGCACCCCACGCGCCCGGAGCTGGATGGCAAAGACGTCAGCGACTTCAAAGACCCCAACGGCCTGGCGTTGTTCAAGGCTTTTGTGAATACCGTGCGCCAGCAGGGAAAAGGCTTTGTCAACTACCAGTGGCCCAAGCCCGGCAAAGACACCCCCGTGGACAAAATCTCTTACGTGCAGGGCTTTGAGCCTTGGGGCTGGGTGATTGGCACGGGCATCTACGTCGATGAGGTACACAACGCTTTCATGCACCAGTTGCGCATTGCTGGCATGGGCGTGCTGTTTACCCTGCTGGTGGGTGGCTACCTGTTTTTGAGCTTTTACCGCGTGATGGACGGCGGCCTGAAAGAAACGCGCCGCCACCTGCGCGCCATGACCTCGGGCGACCTGACCACATCGCCCTCGCCCTGGGGCCACGACGAAGCGGCCCAGCTGATGACCGAACTGCGCGCCATGCAAGAGGCGCTGCGCACCATGGTGCTGCGGGTGCGCCACTCCAGCGATGAAATCGTGCACTCGGCCAGCGAAATCGCCAGCGGCGCACTGGACTTGTCGCGGCGCACCGAGCACACGGCCAGCAACCTGGAAGAGTCGGCCGCCTCGATGGAAGAAATTACCGCCACTGTCCAGAGCGGTTCGGAGCACACCCAAGAAGCGTCGCGGATGGCCAGCCACAACGCCGAAGTGGCCAGCGATGGCGGGCGCGTCATGCGCGAAGTGGTGGAAACCATGGAGGGCATCCGTGCCTCTTCGGCCCAGATCAGCGACATCATCGCCACCATTGACGGCATTGCTTTCCAGACCAACATCCTGGCGCTCAACGCGGCCGTCGAGGCTGCCCGCGCGGGTGAACAGGGCAGGGGCTTTGCCGTGGTGGCCTCCGAGGTGCGCAGCCTGGCCGGGCGCAGCGCCGCAGCCGCCAAAGAAATCAAAACACTGATCGACAGCAGTGTGCGGCAGGTGGAAACGGGCACGGGCATCGTGCGCAAAGCGGGCACGACCATCGAAGACATCGTGGCCTCGTCGCAACGCGTGAACGAACTGCTCAGCGAAGTAGCCACCGGTGCGCGCGAGCAAAACCAGGGCATCAGCCAGATTGGCGAGGCCGTGCAAGAACTCGACCGCATGACGCAGCAAAACGCCGCGCTGGTCGAAGAAACCGCCGCCGCCGCATCGGCCATGCAAAACCAGGCCAACCACCTGGCCGAAGAAGTGGCGCGCTTCAAGCTGCCCGCGGGCTCACGCCTGGCCCTGCAAGACAGTGCAGCACAAAGCGCTCCCGGTGCCGACTTTGACTTCGACAAAGCCATCGAAGCGCACCGCCAGTGGAAAGTGAAGCTGCGCTCGGCCATCGCCCAGCACGAAAAGCTCGATGCCGACACCATTTGCCGCGACGACCGCTGCCCGCTGGGCCAGTGGCTGCACGGCAGCGGCGGCCAGCGCTGGGGCACGCGCCCGTTGTTCACACAGCTGCTGGCCAAGCACGCGGATTTCCACCAATCGGCCGGCTCGGTGGCGCGCAAAATCAACGCAGGCCAATACGCCGATGCCGAAAAGCTGATCGGCTCGGGTTCGCACTTCTCCGATATTTCACTGGAAGTGACCACACTGCTGAGCACCGCCAAGCGCGGGCTGTAACACCCGAGAGTTTCGACCCCCG
The DNA here is from genome assembly GCF_028687295.1 of Simplicispira sp. NCBI lineage: Bacteria > Pseudomonadati > Pseudomonadota > Betaproteobacteria > Burkholderiales > Comamonadaceae > Simplicispira > Simplicispira sp. The sequence goes on along the minus strand of NZ_JAQUAL010000087.1, from coordinate 9,687 downwards.
CCACGGTGCTGCCCACCCAGGGCAGCGCTTTGTGATTTCCTGAGGACTGCCCCATGACCACCACCCCTTCCCCCGCTTTCAGCACCTGTGATTTTTGCGACACGTTCAAGAACGATGCCAGCGGCGCCTTCCGCGTATTGCCCCCGGTATGGCGGGACTTTGGCGGCATCAGCACCTTCAGCGGCCCGGTCAGCACCGTGCAGTGCTTTGAAGACAACTCGCTGGTCAAGGCCGCCGTCGATTCGCCCGGCCTGGGACGCGTGCTGGTGGTCGATGGCGGCGGCTCGCTGCGCCGGGCACTGGTAGGCGGCAACCTGGCCGCAGCGGCCGCGCGCAATGGCTGGGCCGGGCTGGTGGTGGACGGCTGCGTGCGTGACGTGGCCGAGCTGGCTGCCAGCGCTGTCGGCATCCGCGCCCTGGCGGCCATGCCCCTGCCCACCGAAAAACGCGGCCAGGGCCAGCGCGACAGCGCCGTGCAAATCCAGGGCGTGTGGGTACGCCCGGGCGACTGGCTGTATGCCGACGCCGACGGCATCGTCGTCAGCAGCACGGCTCTGCGCTGAAACACGCACAGGCATCGCACCATGACCACCACGCTGGTTTTTTCGCACGGCAACAGCTTTCCGGCGGGCACCTACCGGCTGCTGCTGGAGCAACTGCGCACGCGCGGTTTTGACGTCTGCGCTGTAGACCGCTTTGGCCACGACCCGCGCTACCCGGTCAGCAACAACTGGCCGCACCTGGTGCAGCAACTGGCCGACTTTGCGGCACAGCAGGTGCAGCGCACAGGTGCGCCGGTGTACCTGGTGGGGCACTCGCTGGGCGGTTTTTTGAGCCTGATGGCTGCGGCCCAGCACCCGGCGCTGGCGCGCGGCGTGCTGATGCTGGATTCACCCCTCATCAGCGGCTGGCGCGCCACCACGGTGGACATGGCCAAGCGCACGCGCGTGGTGGGCGCCGTCTCACCGGGGCGCATCAGCCGCCAGCGGCGCACCAGCTGGGCCAACCCCGCCGAAGCACTGGCGCACTTTGCCCAGAAAAAAGCCTTTGCCCGCTGGCACCCCGAGATGCTGCAAGACTACGTCACCCACGGCCTGCACGATGACGGCACGGGGCGCTACACCCTGGCGTTTGACCGGGACGTGGAAACCGCCATCTACAACACCCTGCCGCACAACCTGGGCCCGCTGCTGCGCAAACACCCGTTGCGCTGCCCGGCGGCGTTCATCGGCGGGCGTGCATCGGTAGAAATGCGCCATGTGGGCATGGCCCTGACGCAGCGGGTGACAGCGGGACGCATCATGATGCTCGACGGCGGCCATCTGTTTCCGATGGAGCAACCCGTGGCCACAGCAGCGGCCATGGAGGCATCGCTGCTCAACCTGGCCACGCTGGGTTAAGGCACGCCCAGGGCCTGCCAGACGCGCATGCTGCGCCGGTTTGCGCTGCGTGTGCGCTTACAGCACGCCGCTCGCCCGCAGGGCCGCAATGTGCGCAGCGTCCAGCCCCAGTTCGCGCAGCACCTCATCGGTGTGCTGGCCCAAAGCGGGTGGCGCGTAGCGCAGCACCGGTGGCGTGGCCGACAGGCGCAGCGGGCTGGCCACGCCCGCAATGCGGGCCACACCATCGCCTACCTCGCCTGCGGGCCAGCGCGGCTGCTCCACGCGCAGGCCACGGGCCTGCACCTGGGCGTCATCAAACGCCTGGGCAATGTCGTTGATCGGGCCGCAGGGCACAGCCTTGTCTTCCAGCAGGGCAATCCAGTCGGCGGTGGTGCGCGTGCGCGTGACAGCTTCCATCGCCGGAATCAGCACGGCGCGGTGCTTGACACGCAGGGTATTGGTGGCAAAGCGCTCGTCCTGCGCCCACTGCAGCTGGCCTGCCGCCGCACAAAAACGCGCGAACTGGCCGTCGTTGCCAATCGCCAGCAGCATGGCGCCATCCAGCGTGGGAAAGTCCTGGTAGGGCGCCAGACTCGGGTGGCTATTGCCCTGGCGTGTGGGCGCCTGGCCCGTCGCCAGAAAACCCGCCGCCTGGTTGGCCAGAATGGCCATGCCCACGTCCAGCAGCGCCATGTCGATGTGCTGGCCCTGGCCGGTGCTGTGGCGCACATTCAGCGCTGCCAGGATGGCGCTGCTGGCATAGACACCCGTGAACAGATCAATCAGCGCCACGCCCACGCGCAGCCCGCCGCCGCCGGGTTCACTGTCGGGGCGGCCCGTGATGCTCATCATGCCGGTCATGGCCTGCACCATCAGGTCGTAGCCCGCGCGCTCGGCGTAGGGGCCGTCCTGGCCAAAGCCGGTGACTGAGCAATAAATCAGGCGCGGGTTGAGCGCGCGCAGGCTCTCGTGGTCCAGACCGTACTGGGCCAGGCCACCGACCTTGAAGTTCTCCACCACCACGTCTGCTTGCAGCGCCATCTGGCGGATGAGCTGCTGGCCGTCTTCCGTGGCCATATCGATGGTGACGGAGCGCTTGTTGCGGTTGCAGGCGGTGAAGTAGCTGGCCTGGGTGGTGTCGTTGCCGTTCTCGTCTTTCAAGAAGGGCGGGCCCCAATGGCGCGTGTCATCGCCTGCGCCGGGGCGCTCAATCTTGACCACATCAGCGCCCAGGTCAGCCAGGATTTGCGTACACCAAGGGCCCGCCAGCACGCGCGACAGGTCCAGCACCTTCAGCCCCGCCAGTGCGCCGGGGGTGGTTTCAGGGAATGGCGTCATAGTCAAAATCTTCCTCGGGAATGGCGTTGGCGGGCAGGTTGAGCAGCGCGCTGCCCGTGCAGGTGCGTTGGCTGATCAGCTTGCCGCCCTGGCGCACGACCAGGCCCGTGCTGGACTGGGGCGCGTTGCCTTTGCCATCAAAGCGGGTGCGCACGGTGCGTTCGTACAGGATGTAGTCGGTGTTGCCGTTGCGAAAACGCAGGCGCGATTCGCCGCCGCCAGAAAAACCGGTGGCGCTGGCAAAGAAATGGCCCGCAACCGCACTGGGGCGGCTGGGGTATTGCAGCTCCACCTGGGCGGGGCTGCCAAAGCGGTATTGCAGTGTGCCTTTGCCCGGCGCCAGGTCGGGCGAAGCACAGACCGAGGCCGTTTTGCCCCGGCTGTGGCAGTTGAACACGGCCACTTCCGGGGCGCTGCACAGCGTGGCTGGCGCCTGGGCGTGGGCGGCAGTGGCCGCCAGCGCGCCCAGGGCACAGGCCCAACCGGCGCGCAGCAGGGTGCGGATCGGGGGCATGGGCCGGGCCTGCGGGTCAGTTGGCGAAAGCGGCCATGCCCGTTTGCGCACGGCCCAGGATGAGCGCGTGTACGTCGTGCGTGCCTTCGTAGGTGTTGACCACCTCCAGGTTCACCAGGTGGCGGGCCACGCCGAACTCGTCGGAGATGCCGTTGCCTCCCATCATGTCGCGCGCCATGCGGGCGATGTCCAGCGATTTGCCACAGCTGTTGCGCTTGATGAGCGAGGTGATCTCGACCACGTTCTGGTGCTCATCCTTGAGGCGGCCCACGCGCAGGCAGCTTTGCAGGCCCAGGGCGATTTCGGTTTGCATGTCGGCCAGCTTTTTCTGGATGAGCTGGTTGGCGGCCAGGGGGCGGCCAAACTGCTTGCGGTCCATGGTGTATTGGCGTGCGGTGTGCCAGCAGAACTCGGCGGCGCCCAGGGCGCCCCAGGCGATGCCGTAGCGCGCGCTGTTCAGGCAGGTGAAGGGGCCTTTCAGGCCCTGCACTTCAGGGAAGGCGTTTTCTTCGGGCACGAACACGCTGTCCATCACGATCTCGCCGGTGATGCTGGCGCGCAGGCCCACCTTGCCGTGGATGGCCGGGGCAGACAGGCCCTTCATGCCCTTTTCCAGCACAAAACCCCGGATGGGGCCGACAGCGCCGCCCTCGGACACTTCTTTGGCCCAGACCACGAACACATCGGCCACGGGGCTGTTGGTGATCCACATCTTGGCGCCCGAGAGCTGGTAGCCGCCCGCCACTTTCTGCGCGCGCGTGACCATGCTGCCGGGGTCAGAGCCGTGGTCGGGCTCGGTCAGGCCAAAGCAGCCAATCCACTCACCGCTGGCCAGCTTGGGCAGGTATTTTTGCTTTTGTGCTTCGGAACCGAACTCAAAAATCGGCACCATCACCAGCGAACTTTGCACGCTGGCCATAGAGCGGTAGCCCGAATCGACGCGCTCGATCTCGCGGGCAATCAGGCCGTAGCTGACGTAGTTCAGGCCGGGGCCGCCGTACTGCTCAGGGATGGTCGGGCCCAGCAGGCCCAGCTCTCCCATCTCACGGAAGATGGTGGTGTCCATCTTCTCGTGGCGAAAAGCCTCCAGCACGCGCGGGGCCAGCTTGTCCTGGCAGTAAGCAGCGGCGGCCTCGCGCACCATGCGCTCTTCGTCGGTCAGTTGCTGGTCGAGCAAAAAGGGGTCGTCCCATTGGAAAGCAGAGCGGGCCATGGTGTGGTCTCCTGAAGAAAGTTGCAATGTAATGTGCCTAAAACGCATGAATATCAGGCTGGCCGCGATGGTAGCGCGCGTATTCATTGCCTTGCAAGCGATGATGCTGCATTCAGATATGAATATTTGTCATTTATGAAGAAAGTTGCTGCCACAATGCAGCCTGACCGTCTGTTGTTGCCACCACGCCATGCGCCGCACCCTGCCCTCCACCCAAGCCCTGGCCTGCTTTGAAGCCGCCGCCCGCCACGAGAGCTACACGCGCGCCGCGCAAGAGCTGTCGCTGACGCAAAGCGCGGTGTCGCGGCAAATTCTGGCGCTGGAGGATTTTTTGGGCGTGGCGCTGTTCCGGCGCACCCGCCACGGCGTGGCGCTCACGCCCGCTGGCGCGCACTACGCCCGCCAAGTGGGCCAGCGCTTACAGGCCCTGGAGCGCGATACGCTGGACGTGATGGCCCACCAGGGCCACGGCGGCGCGCTGGCGCTGGCGGCGGTGCCCACCTTTGCCACGCGCTGGCTCATCCCGCGCCTGCCGCAGCTGGCCCAGCAGCACCCGGACATCGTGGTGCACATCGAAACGCGCACCCGGCCCTTTTTGTTTGCCGACACCGGTTTTGACGCCGCCCTGTACGCAGGCACCCCCGAGCAGGTGGCGCAGTGGCCCGGCACCCAGGCGCAGTGGCTGATGCACGAAGATGTGGTGCCCGTATGCAGCCCGCGCCTGCTCGAAGCTGCTGTGCAGCGCGGCCTGGGGCGCGCCTACCAGCCGGTGGCTGCGCAGGTGCTGGCCCAATTGCCGCTGCTACAGCAAAGCACCCGCCCCTACGGCTGGCGCCAGTGGTTCGATGCCATGGGCGTACACGCGCCCCACGCCCTGGACGGCCCGCGCTACGAGCTGTTCTCCATGATTGCCGTGGCCGCCACACACGGTCTGGGCGTGGCGCTGATGCCGCCCTTGCTGATCGAGGCCGAGCTGGCCCGGGGCGATCTGGTGGTGGCCTGCACCCAGCCCCTGCGCGGCGAACGCGGCTACTACCTCATCACTCCAGCGCAGGCGCCGTCACCCGTTCTGGCCGCATTCAGGGCGTGGCTGGTCAGCGTGGCAGCGCCCGCACAGTCGTGAGAGGCACTGGTGCGGCCGCATGAGGGGTCGGCCCCTTGCGCTGCGCTGCAATTGCAGCACGCTGGAGTAGCGAGATGCACCCCCTTTTTCAGGAGACTGCCATGAGCCAATACCACGCCCCCCAGTTCGATCCCACCGTGGATGAACTCGAAACCCTCAAGCAACTGGAGATGGGCCAGACCATCACCACACCCGATGCCCTCAAAGAGCACCTGTCGGGCCGCCTCTACGAGCGCGGCTTCATTGCCAAAGACGCTGCGGGCCACCTCACCATCACCCCCAGTGGCCGCGCGCTGATCAAAAGGCAATAAAGACCTGCGCCCCGGAGCCCCCGCACGTGCCTGGGCGGTGGCAAACGGTGCTGGGCCGGAATCGAATTTCCCTCTGTAGACAAGGTATAAACTGGAAAAGTACCAACAAAAAGAAAAGTGACCCCCTTGTAGGCGTGGTGCAACATATTCCGGGCAGGCTGGCGCTGGTCGAGGTGGTGGGCACCATACCGTGTGCATTCGCGGTGAAGTCCAAGAGGGTGGCGTTTTGCCGCATGCACCCCGTCAACCTGGGCGATGGGTCAGATTTGAAATCCAGCCCCTTACCATTGAGGGCTGAAAGTTCAGCCGTGGTGCCAGCATTTGCCAGCAGCACGGTGAATGGGCAGTGGTCGGTATCGATGGCTCAGTTTTGAGCTGTCGTCCGAAACCCGTGGGCAGGCGCACCCACTTGGATTTCAAATCTGGTTGGATCTCGCGCGCACGCGCGTACTGTTCCGAAAACCCGGGGTGCGCAGTGGGCAGCAATGCTCGCTTGAACCATGACTTTTGATAACAGGCGGTGGCAACCATTGGCAACTTCATGCAGCCCTCGCGCGCACGCGCGTATTGGTTCCGAAAACTCGGGGCAGCCTTGTGCGGCTGGGGCTCTACGAAATTTCCGTAAGGCTGGCCGGTGGGGTGGTGTTTCTGCACCCCATAGCAAGGTGGCGGTGGTTCGGCGGTGGGGCCACCAAAAGCAGGCAAATCCCGGTTTGCCCCCCTGCGGACGAAAAGGTGCAGCCACCAGCGTGGCCCACCAAAATCAACCGGCTCAGTTTTCAGTCGGTCGGCTGCGCGGACTGCTCCATGTGGGACTCACCCCCCCCATCGTCCGGGCCGATGTTGCTTTTGCTCCCCCTGTTTTGGATTTGAATCTTAGCCCTCGTGGGCATACTCGCCATGATGAGCAGAGAAGAACGAGGCAGACAGGCGAAGTTGCTACCGTGCATCACATGGCTCCTAACATGGACATCACATTACCCTGATGGAGCTTGAACACCTCGGTCATTTTTTCCAATACGGCACGTTCGGCATCGCTGGGCTTGTTCTGCTTGTCGATGCGCGCGCGTACCTTGTCCCAAGCCGGGATAAAGTCCTCAGCCATGGCTCGCAATTCCATCAGCGTCTCTTTGAGGGCAAAGCCGCAGTCTTGGCAAAAGGCTTCCCAGGAGTGCAAGCCCACGGCGTCGAACGTCTCTTCGTCGCCAATAAAAAGCGCCAGTCCTGTGTCACCATAGGCGCGCACGCAGACCAGATCGTAGAAGGGCGCCAGCCGGTAGCCAGGCCGCCCGCCGTCGATCAGCACCGAGATATTTTTTGCGTGGGCGTCGGCATTGCCGATAAGGTAGTTGAACATCACCCAGCGCTGAAAGGCCAGCATGTCCTTGCCGCGCACTCCCAGCGCGCGCAGTGCGTTTGCCAGCTTGGCCAGACTGACAAGCGCGCCGGTGCGCTCATACTTCCAGCCTGAACCATGCCCCAGCAACTGGCAGCCATCGATCTGGTGCAAGCTCACGATGTCGCCATGCGCAGGCACTTCGCGGTCATAGCGCTCAATTACATACGCGGCTTCGGGCACGCGCAGCAGCCATACCTTGGGCACCGGTAGCTTGAGGGCACGCGCCAGCTCCATGCAGGCAAACTCGTTGATGGCGCTCGGCGCATAGCGTGCCTGGCGGATGTCGGGCTTGAGGATGTGGGTGGTGGGTGATTGCCCCACGCTGTCCCAGAACCTTCTGGTCCGGCTGTCAAAGCGCAGGCCGACCTTGTCTTGTGCCCCGGCCAGCGACATGGTGGCCTGCGCATTCGCCATCAGCAGCGGTACCTGTTCGCGCTGCGTGATGCGCTGGCTGAGTGCCTCGTGCGTGAGCAGCTCATAGGCTTGCTGCTGCGCGCGCACCTGGTTCTCGGGCAACAGGCTGAGCACGCCTGGAAGTTCCTTGCCCAAAGTGCCCAGCACATCGAAGGGCGAGGCATCGCGCAGATGAATGGCGGCCAGCACATCCTCCAGCACCTGGCCCTCGGGCAGCAGGTTCTCGAAGAAGTTCCGCACCAGCACGCCCTTGAATCGTTGCGACTCCAGTGCAAACTGCGGCGCCAGCACATAGCCGCCGGGCTGCTCCAGCCATTGCCGGTCGTACTCGAAGAAGAATTCGCCCGCCTCATGGCCGAACCAGCCCATTGGCCGCGCATTGGCCCACACGCGCAGGCGGATCATGCGGGGCCTGACCCTTCAGCGGCAGCCGCCTGGGTCGCCTGTTGCTCGTCGGACCAGCCTTCAGCTTGCAGGCTCAGGCCCAGGCCACGCATCAGCAGGAGTAGTTTGCCTAACGAGCAACGTGCGGGATTGCTTTCCGCATCACGGATGAACGAGGTGCTGACATTACACACCGCCGCAGCCTGCTCGCGCGAGAGCTTCTGACGCTTGCGCTCAGTCATCAGTTGACTGGCCAAAGTGGCAAGTGATTCGCTAGTGATATTCATAAAGGTGTTCTTTTAGGAACATTTTTGGAGGTTTCCGTGTGATTATCCAGAAGATTGTTCTTGTGGGAACAGATTTTGCGCGATGCTATCGAGCACATGTTCAGTTTGGCTCCTTGGTTAAAATTAACGCTCTTACCGGGTCAATTCAATCAGAAATTGTTCAAAAACCCCAATTTTTGATCTTATGAGAACACATAAGTTTGATGCCAATTGGGAGGTTTCCTCATGCTGTCCCCTTGCATTGCAAATGCTTGGGGCTGTGGGTGGTGAATCTCCCCCTCATAGGCAGGTTGGGTATCTATGCGGTAGGTCATGGATCAAAAGCTACCCATCTTCATCATGGATATGGTTGTCGTGCGCGGTGCACTGATCGGCCTGCCAGGCACAACCGCCAGCGCGGTCCAGCCCCCGCAAACGCCCGATTTCTTGTTTACCCCGCTGTTTACCAGCACCTTGTTTACGCGCTAACCACGGCGCTAACCTGCCAGCGCTAACCTGCGCCAGCGCCCCCGATTCCGTGCGTACCAGCTTGCGTACCACCTCTTTGCGTACCGCCCAAGATGTAAAGTTTTGACAGGTTCACACACCGCTTTCCGTGCGCACCAGACTGCGCACCGCATCCTTGTGCACCGGCCAGCAAAGTACGCTTTTGCTGTTACAGCAGGCGTTACAGCGGCTGTAACGTGCTCTCCAAAAAGTGCGGTTTCGCCGTCAACCGGCCTGTCAACCAGGGTCGTCAACCCGTCCAGAAAAGTGCGCTTTCGTTGGTAACCGGCCTGGTAACCATGCGCTGGTAACCATCCAGCAAATGCCTGATTCCTTGGATACCAGCGTGGATACCGCCGATGGAATGTAGGGTTTTGTTGGGGGAAATTCCCGCCACAAAGCAAAAACCCGGCGCAGTGGCCGGGCTGGTGTTACGTCTCTTTGTGGTTTTGTTGCGGAATCGGTGGCTCAAAACTAAGCCGTGCGCCTACTTCCCCGCACCAAAGGCCAGGGCCACCCCGGCCAGCAGCTTGGACAGCGCCAGCGTTTCCCGTGGCGTCAGGGTGGTCACGCTGGTGGCGCGGTTTGGTGCGATGTTTTCGGCAGAATTTGCACCCTTCTCGAATTCGTCGCTCTGGCGCAAAGAAAAAGGGTAAGCCGCGCAACCATGCGTTTTCTCGTTGCGCGACAATCAATTGCCCGTTTCTGGTTCTAGTACTACAGCCGTAGATTTTCTTCAGGAGGAATGCATCCCCGACGCCGGTAGTGGAACAGCTGCGCCCGTCGTTGATGTCGCCTGCGCCAGGCAGACCAGCGCAGGATATGGTCTGCGCCGT
>NZ_JAQUAL010000086.1:0-13272 GCF_028687295.1 Simplicispira sp. | reverse complement strand
CCGCCCGGGTGCAAACCGCCAAGGTCGGCAACGGCTTTGAGGACGGCGTGAACCAAGGCCCGCTGATCGAAGAAGCCGCGCTGCAAAAGGTGCAGCGCCACGTTGATGACGCCATCGCCAAAGGCGGTCAGGTGCTGGTGGGCGGCAAGCGCCTGAACGATCTGGGCAGTGGCCAGTTCTTCGAGCCCACCGTGATCGCCCACGCCAGCGCCGACATGCTCTGCGCCCGCGAAGAAACCTTCGGCCCGTTCGCGCCGGTGTTCAAGTTCGCCACCGAAAAAGAGGCGGTGGACGCGGCCAACGCCACGGAGTTCGGCCTGGCCAGCTACTTCTACAGCCGCGACGTGGGCCGCATCTTCCGCGTGGGCGAGGCGCTGGAGTACGGCATGGTGGGCATCAACGTGGGCATTCTGGCCACCGAGCATGTGCCCTTTGGCGGCGTCAAGCAATCGGGCCTGGGCCGCGAGGGCTCGCACCACGGCATGGACGACTACGTGGAGATCAAATACCTCTGCCTGGGCGACATCCAGAAGTGATGCCGTGCAACAGGCCCGCTGCAATTGCTCTTTTTTTGATAGCTGCAAGCGCTGATTGCACGGGCGTTTTAGGCATAAAACACCTGTATTTTGATGGCCTGAGCAAGCTGGCGTAGCCAAGGGCCTGCGGCAGCTGCCTATAATCAGCGCCTTCGCGGGTGTCGTTCAATGGTAGGACTCTTGCTTCCCAAGCAAATAACGTGGGTTCGATTCCCATCACCCGCTCCAGTCCCGTATTTCAGGCCGTACCAGGCCACCGCAAGCCCCCTCCTTCATCGGTAGCGGGGCTTTTTTCTTTGGCTTTGTTGTGTGCCAGTCCCTTGGAGCGTCAACATGGTTGCATCCCTTCTTGTCGGCATGCTGTGCGCACACCTGCTGTGCTTTGCAGTGATGTTTTTGCTCATCAGCAAGCGTTTGCACGGCAACACCATGGGCATGGATTTTTTCGCCCTGGGCAACCTGCTGCTGGGCCTGGCCTATGTGCTGCAACTGCTGGAAGGCGGCCCCGCCTGGAGTCTGATGAGCGTGGTCAACCACACCCTCACACTGGCAGCACCCATCGCCTATGGGCTCGGTGCCATGCGTTTTTTTGGGTACCAGGCGCCCTTGTGGCGTCCGTTGGTCGCTTTTGCCATCGCCTACGCCGCTGCGCAGTGCCTGGTGCAGTGGGGTTGGGGGCCGGTGGCCCGCTACGCCATGCTGGCAGGGATGTCGGCACTGCTGTTTGTGGGCATGGTGCTCGCTGTGGTCTATGGCGTGCGCACATTTGCCAAAGATTTGTACGGTGAGATGGTTTTCTTTGCGCTGCTGATCGGCGGCATTGGCGTGCTCAACGCGATCAAGTTCGTGAAGATTGTGGATGGTGGCCTGCCAGCGCTGCACATGGACAGCCAGTTTCAGATGGTGTTCTACATCTACATGTCATCCCTGGCCACCGTGCTGCCGCCCTCGATTGTCTGGCTGGTGCTGCGCCGCCTGACCGATGACCTGCGCAGCATGGCAGCGCGCGATCCGCTGACGCAGTTGCTCAATCGCCGGGGGCTGTCAGAGGCGCTGCAGCAGCATTTCAACTCCCGCCATGCCACACCGGCGTACTTGCTGCTGGTGGACATCGATCATTTCAAGCGCATCAACGATACCTATGGCCACCACACTGGAGATGCCGTGCTGTGCCAGGTCGCAAAGGTGTTGCGCGCTACGGTGCGCCGGGGCGACTTGGCAGGCCGCATTGGCGGAGAAGAGTTTGTCGCCATCTGCCTGGACACCGACGGTGTGGGCGCCGCGCACCTGGCGGAGCGCTTGCGATCGGCCATTGAAAGTCAAGCCATCCACGTTGCTGGTAGCGACCATCTGCTGCACTGTACGGCCACGATCGGGGTGTCACACCACTTCGCCAGCCCGCATGCCTGGGAGGGCGCCATGCGCGAAGCCGACGCGGCCCTGTACCGTGGCAAAGCCGCTGGACGCAACCGGGTCGAGTGGGCAGAGGGCTTTCACGGCCACGCTGGCGCCCCCGGATGACACGGTGCGCCGTGGCACGTTCTCGAATGCAACCGCGCTACCGCAAAAAAGATTCGCAAATTGTCTTTATTGTCAGCACGTGTTTCACCCGCTTGCGGCGAAGTGCAAGGCACCTCCACAATGAATCCGTTGTCTTTTAACGGAGGCTTTCATGACGCTGCAGTTGCTTCGGGATCTTTCTCGCTCCACCCTGCCCCTGACCGTGAATGACAGGGGCGCCATCGACCAATTACGGCTGCTGCGCGCTGCCGGGTTGGTGGCTGTGTTTCTCTCTTCACCCCACTCGCCCACGCCCTTTGCCCGGGTGTTGGTGGTCACGCCAGAGGGTCGGCGGGCACTGTCTTCGTCAGACCAGATGGCTATTGTGTAGCTGGAAAAAAGCAGTTTGGGTGCGTGGTTGCCCCCCTGTGCAGGGGCTTCATTTTTCAGGTCAAATCAGGCTCCAGCGCTTTTGCTACAAGCGCTAGCAGCTCTCTTTTCAATAGCACAACAACTGCCAATCCACCCTCAAGGCAGCACCAGCAGGCTGCGCTGGCTTTGCCATTGCAGCGCCTTGCCGCTCAGGGGGTCGGTAAAGGCCAGTGTTTGGGCCAGCAGTTGCAGTGGCCTTGAGAAGTCGCCTTCCGGCGCGTCGTTGACCTCGGGGTAGAGCGCATCGTGGCGCAGCGGCAGGCCCAGCGCCGCCATATGCACACGCAGTTGGTGGCGCTTGCCGGTGACGGGGCTGAGACGGTAGCGTGCCCAGCCACCGGCCACTTCCAGCACCTCCATGCGGGTGCAGGTGTTGGGCTCGCCGGGCACCTCGTGCATGCGGAAAAACTGCGGGCTCTCGTCCAGGCGGCTGCAGTGCTCGCGCGGGAAGGCCAGTTCCTGGCGCCAGGGCGCCACAGCCTCGTAGTGCTTGGTGATGGTGCGGTCACGGAACAGCGCCTGGTAGCGCCCGCGCGTGGCGCGCTGCACTGAAAAAAGCACCAACCCGGCGGTATCGCGGTCAATGCGGTGCAGGGGCGATAGCTCTGGCAGCCCCAGGCGTTTTTTCAGGCGCACCAGCAGCGTCTGCTGTAAATACCGCCCCGAGGGGGTGACGGGCAAAAAATGCGGCTTGTCGGCCACCAGCAGGTGCTCGTCCTGGTAGAGCACCACTTCATCGAACGGAATCACCGGCTCGGCGGGCAGGTGGCGGTAGTAATACAGGCGCAGGCCGCGCTCAAAAGGCCGCTGAGCGGTGACGCGCACGCCGTGCTCATCGACCACATCGCCCGCCTCGATGCGGCGCAGCCATTCGGCACGGTCCACGGCAGGCAAATGCTGCGCCAAAAAATCCAGCATGCTGCCCTGCCCCGCAGCGGGCAGCGCCACGCAGCTGGGGCCTACGCCATCACGCAGGGGCAGAGGCAGAACATGGGGGTCTCGGGGGTGGTGCATGGCGGTGGCGCGCCACTATACATTCGGCAATGCTGGTACAAAATGCACTGGCACCCCAACCCCCACAGGCTTACGCTGGCCCAACGCCGGTTTCTTTGATGGCAACGCTGTAAAAAACCATGGACATTCATTACCTCACCCCCCTTTTTTCGCCCGAATCCATTGTTGTCTTCGCAGGCCAGGCGGATGAGCCGTCCACACAAACCTTGCTGGGCGGCGTGTTGCACGAGTTTTTGCGCGCCCAGACTTACAGCGGCACATTGCAGTTTTTGAACACACAGGCCAGCGGCACGCTGGCAGACCTGGCGCAGGTCAAGGCCGATCTGGCCATCATTGCCCTGCCGCCCAAAGAAGTGGCCGCCACGCTGGAGCTGGCAGCCCGCATGCACTGCCGCGCCGCCCTGGTGCTGTCCAGCGGCACCAGTGCCGACGATGCCGCCGAGCTGAAAAAAATCGCCCAGCGCGAGGGCATCCACCTGCTGGGCCCCAACTGCCTGGGCCTGCAACGCCCGCAACTGCAACTCAACGCCAGTGCGGCGGGCCCGCTGGCGCAGTCGGGGCCGCTGGCGCTGGTGTCGCAGTCGGGCGCGCTGACCTCGTCGATTCTGGATTGGGCCCGGGGCAATGGCGTGGGCTTTTCTTCGGTGGTGTCGCTGGGGCCCAATACGGCGGTGGACATTGCCCAGGTGCTGGATTTTCTGGCCCACGACCGGCACACCCAGAGCATCGTGGTGTACCTGGAGGGCATCAGCAACGCGCGCAGCTTCATGAGCGCGCTGCGCTCGGCGGCCAACACCAAGCCGGTGGTGGTGCTCAAGGCCGGGCGCAAGCCAGCGGGCAACGAAGCGGCGCAAACCCACAGCGGCACCATCGTCGGCAGCGACGATGTGTTTGACGCAGCCCTGCGCCGGGCGGGCGCGGTGCGGGTGCGCTCGTTTGTGGAGCTGTTCTCGGCGGTCAAATGCCTGGCATCGCGCTACCGGCCCGTGGGGCGGCGCCTGGCCATCATTGCCAATGGCGGTGGCCCCGGCGTGCTGGCGGCCGACTGGGTCAATGAAATTGCACTGGAACTGGGCAAGCTCTCAGCGGCCTCCGTCAGCGCGCTGCAACCGCTGTTGCCACCGCACGCCTCGCTGACCGACCTGATCGACCTGTCCGAATCCGCAGGCCCCGAGCACTACAAAGCCGCCATTGAGGCCGCCGATAAAGACCGCCAGATCGACGGTGTGCTGGCTATTTTCTCGCCGCGCCCCGGCACCGATGCCCAGGGCATTGCGCAGGCGCTGGCCGATGCCAAGCCGCGCATGGGCAAGCCGCTGCTGACCTGCTGGATGGGCGATGCCTCGGTCATGGCGGCGCGGGGGGTGCTCAAAATGGCAACGATTCCCAGCTTTCGCACACCCGAGGCCGCGGTGGGCGCTTTTGGCAACATCGCCTCGTTCTACCAAAACCAGCAACTGCTGCAACAAACGCCGCCACCGTTGTCCACGCTGGCCAAGCCCGATATCGAAGGCGCACGCCTGGTCATTGAAAGCGCACTGGCCGAACGGCGCAAAGTGCTGACCGAGATGGAGTCCAAAACGCTGCTGGCAGCGTTTCACATCCCTGTGACCAAGACCATCCTGGCGCGCAGTGCCCACGAGGCCATGATGATCGCCACCCAGTTGGGCTTTCCGGTAGCGCTCAAGATCGACTCGCCCGACATCTCGCACAAGTCCGACGTGGGCGGTGTGGCCCTGAACGTGATGAGCGGCGCAGCCGCGCGCGACACCTACACCGACATGGTGCAGCGCGTGACCCGGCTGCAGCCCAACGCCCGCATCAACGGGGTGACGGTGCAAATCATGGCCCCGGCGCGGCGCGGGCGCGAAATCTGCATCGGCCTGGTGGCCGACGACCCGTTCGGCCCGGTCATCTCTTTTGGCGCGGGCGGCACCATGATCGAGCTGATCGACGACAAGGCCATGGAGCTGCCACCGCTGAACCAGTTTCTGGCCCGCCGCCTGATCGAGCGCTCGCGCGTGTCCGAAACGCTGGGCGCCTGGCGCGGCGCCAGTGCAGCCAATATCGAAGCCCTGGAGCAGGTACTGCTGCGGGTTTCGGAAATGGCCTGCGAGCTGCCCCAACTGCGCGAGATGGACATCAACCCCATCATCGTGGACGAATACGGTGCCGTGGCCGTGGATGCACGCATCGCCATCGACCAGGCCCCGCAAACCACCATCGGCAGCGCCAACCATTACGGGCATTTGTCCATCCTGCCCTACCCCGCACGCCATGAGCAGGTGTGGCCGTTGCGCGGGGGCGGTGAATACACGGTGCGCCCCATCCATCCGGGCGATGCGCAGATGCTGCAAACGCTGGTGCAGCAGCTGTCGCCGCAAAGCCGCTACTACCGCTTTGTTTCTTCCATGGCAGAGCTGCCGCCCAGCATGCTGGCGCGCTTCACGCTGATCGACTACGACCGTGAAATGGCACTGGTGGCCATCCACAAGCAACGCACGGCAGGCGCCGACGGCCATATCGTGGAGACCGAGCGCATGGTGGGCGTCTCGCGCTACGTGACCAACCCCGACCGCTCCAGCTGTGAATTTGCCCTTGTCGTGGCCGACGATTTCAATGGCAAGGGCCTGGGATCGCGGCTGATGCTCAGCATCATGGACGTGGCCCGCGAGAAAGGCTTGAGCGAAATCGACGGCCTGGTGCTGGCCAACAACCCGGGCATGCTCAAACTCATGCGCAGCCTGGGCTTTTCCATCAAAGCCTACGCGGAAGACCCGGACTTCAAGTTCGTGACGCACAAGCTCTGACGCTGCACGCCCCCAGGCACAACGGGCCACCGCACGGCCTGGGGCACGCCCCAACCACCACTGGTACGCCATGCAATGCATCACCCCACATCGGCCTTACCCGCTGTTTGATACGGCGACCACCCAGCGCATCGAGCGCCACGCTGCTGCCGCGCTGCCCGCGCACACCTTGATGCAGCGCGCGGGCCTGGCTGTGGCGCAGTTGGCCCGGGCGCTGGCACCGCACGCGCGCACCATCTGGATTGCCTGTGGCCCCGGCAACAACGGCGGCGATGGCCTGGAGGCCGCCATGCACCTGCACCGCCAGGGCCTGGACGTGGCCGTGACCTGGCTGGGTGATCCGGAACACTGCCCTGCCGATGCACGCCAATCGTGGCAGCGCGCGCAGCAAGCCGGCGTTGCGCTGGTCAAACACCCCCCCGCACTGGGCCCACAAGACCTGTGCATTGACGCCTTGCTGGGTATAGGTCTGCGCCCCGGCCCGGTGCCAGAGCCATTGCTGGCACTGCTGCAGCAGCTGTACGCCAGCCCCGCCACGCTGCTGGCCGTGGACGTACCCACCGGACTGCAAGCCGATACAGGGCAATACGTGGCTGGTTTTTTCCCCAGCGCAGCCACCGTCCCCCAGCACGCACCTTCTGCTGCGCGCCACACCCTGAGTCTGCTGACGCTCAAACCTGGCCTGTTCACGGCTGCGGGACGGGATGCTGCAGGCACCGTCTGGCTGGACGACCTGCTCACTGTCCCCCCCGCACACGAGGCACCTTGTGCCTGGCTGACAGGCCCACCCCATCCGCTGCCACGCCCCCATGCCAGCCACAAAGGCAGCTATGGCGACGTGGCGGTGGTGGGTGGAGAAGGGCTGCATGCACGCGGCATGGGCATGGTCGGCGCGGCGATTTTGGCGGCACGCGCTGCGTTGCACAGCGGTGCAGGCCGCGTGCTGGTGAGCCTGCTCGGCAACACCCAACTGCAATTGGACATACAGCAACCCGAGCTGATGCTGCGCGAGTTTGCCGCCCTGCCACTGGAGCAATTGACCGTGGTGTGCGGCTGCGGTGGCGGCGAGACTGTGCGCACCGTGCTGGCGCAGGTGCTGGAGCGCAGCGCACGGCTGGTGCTTGATGCCGATGGGCTCAACGCCGTGGCCTCGTCTGAGTCCTTCCAGCAATCCCTGCAAATGCGGGCGCAGCGCGGTCAGACCACCATCCTCACGCCCCATCCCCTGGAAGCTGCGCGCCTGCTGGACACCAGTGCCGCCCAGGTGCAAGCCCACAGGCTGATGGCAGCACAGCAACTGGCCCAGCGCTTTGCTTGCGTGGCGGTACTCAAGGGCTCCGGCACAGTCGTGGCAGCACCTGGCACCACGCCCTGGCTCAACCCGACAGGCAATGCCCGCCTGGCCGCCGCAGGCACTGGCGATGTGTTGGCAGGCATGGTGGCAGCACGCTGGGCCAGCGGCATCCACGCGCCGCAGGCGGCCACTGAGGCCGTATTTGCACACGGCCTGACCGCCGACCAGTGGCCTGCCAAGGAAGCACTGACTGCGGGTTTATTGGCCCAAAGCCTGCTTTTTTCGTGAATCCGATCCCCGGCTCGCCCATCGGCAGGCTTTTTCTGCGTTGGGAGAATGCACCATGCAACGACGTCCACTGCTCCTTGCCCCAGCCCTGTGGGCCGTGGGATTTTCGGCTTTCAGTGAACCACCTGCGCCGTCCTTGGCTGATCAGGCCCGCCGGGGCGGGGTACTGCTGGTTCGCCACGCCAGCACCGAACCCGGCTTGGGTGATCCGCCCGGTTTTACCTTGGGCCAATGCAGTACCCAACGCAATCTGTCAGAGGCGGGCCGGGCACAGGCCCGGGCGATGGGTGACTGGTTCAGGCACCACCGGCTACCAGTGCAAACCATCCTCAGCAGCCAGTGGTGCCGCTGCCAGGAAACAGCCCGGCTGGCCTTTGACCACCAGGAAGACTGGCCCGCACTGAACTCCACTTTTGCGGGCCAAGGCCAACAGACACAGCAGCTGCGCCTATTGCGCGAACGCCTGCTGCGCCTGCCTGCGGGTACGCTGGAAGTGTGAATCACGCACCAAGTCATCATGACCGGGCTGACTGGCGCCTACCCCGCGATGGCCGAGGGCTTTCTGGTGGACACACAAGGCGCACTACTGACCCGCGGCATGTTGACATCCGGCGCTTGAAATGGAGTTCAACGCGCACCGAACTTGTGGGTGATCCAGAAGATCCACTTTGCCAACTCCCTCCAGTGTTCCCCCGTTTGTTCCCCGGATTGAGGAAACTTGCCGTGTGTTTTACAGGCATCTCTTGCCCGATGGACAATCCGTTCGTGTGAAAGGATTCGAACCTTCTACCCCTTGCACCCCATGCAAGTGAAATAAATTTTTAAAGAATCCAAAGAAGTCCAAGAAAAATTAAAAACCCTTTTATTTTCAACAACTTAGTTCAAACCCTACAAGATCGTTAGTCCATCCAAATCCACGTAAGTACAATGCAAACTCCCCAATTTGTGGGGGCAAATGTGGGGGCAAATTTGGCGACGATCACTCAACTGCAATTGCTGGCGCTACGCGAAGGAGATCATGGGCGCACCCTGAACATTGCACCTAGCGTGCGTGGGCAAGTGCGAGCCAGAGACGGCGGAATCAGCGTCTATGTCGCCATGCGCTATAGAAACGGCGATAAAGTCCGCGAGGTTCGGCTGGGCACTTGGCGCAGCGAGAACGGGCGCATGGTGGGCGAGTCTTTGAAAGCCATACTGGACAAAGCTGCGGCAATTCGTGGGCAGGTAGCCGAAGGGAAAGACCCTGTGGCCCAGCGCCAGGAACAAGCAGCCCAGGCTGAGGCACAGAAGGAAGTGGAACGCGCCAAGGCCGAGGCTGACCACCAGCAAGCTCTGCATGAACAACGCCAGCGCCTGCAAGAGCTTGCAGCAAAGCAGGCGCGCATAACCATTCGGGGACTGTTTGAGCATTGGCAGCGCCTGGAGCTGGTGGCCCGTGCCGACGGTGGTAGCGAGGCTGTGCGCTCATTCGAGAAAGATGTATTCCCTCTCATTGGTGACATAGCAGCAGCGGACGTGACCAAAGCGCATATCCAAGAAGTTGTGGACACCATCAAGGCACGGGGCACGCCCAGCAAGCCCATGATCCGCAGCGCCAAGAAGACCCTCGCCGACATGCGCCAAATGTTTGGTTTTGCTCTCGACCGTGATTACATCGCAGCCGATCCGACTGCCCATATCAAGAAGGCCAGACTTGGCAAGGACACAGAACGTGATCGGGTACTGAGCAAACCTGAACTGATTGAGCTGTTTCAGAAACTGCCCAAGGCAGGTATGGCCGACACCAGCATGATTGCCCTTCTTTTGCAACTGGCGACACTGGCGCGCATCGGCGAAATACTGGGAGCACGCTGGGAACATATAGACACGGATCGGCGCATCTGGCGACTGCCCGAGAACGAGACCAAGAACGGCAAAGAGCACCGGATATGGCTGAGTGACTTTACCTTGGCGCAAATCGAACGACTGCGCGCAATCACCGGTCTAACGCCTTGGTTGTTCCCAGCAATGCGCACCAAAGCAGGACGACTGGACTTTACCGATTCGGTGTGCGAAAAGACAGTAACCAAGCAAGTGGGCGACAGGCAGCGCCCCGGCGGCGTGCCCATGAACGGACGCAGCAAATTGGTTGACGCCTTGGTATTGCCTGGCGGCAAGTGGACACCTCACGACCTGCGACGCACCGGCGCTACCGAAATGACCGAACTTGGTGTCCTGCCAGACGTCGTAGAGCGCTGCCTCAATCACACAGAGGAAAAAAAGATCAAACGCATCTATCAGCGCGCGCAGTACGAGGGGCCTATGCGCGAAGCATGGCGTTTGTGGGGCGAGCGCCTGGAGTTACTTCAAGCCCAGGCACTGGGACACTGTTTCAATGCGACTGACTGCCGAAGCAGTCAACCCCTCGCAGGCAGCTGATACGTTCATTTTTGGGGCTTCCAAGCAGAATCAAAAACCCCACGATTTTAATAAGTATTCAAAATTAATTGCATTTGGTTGCAAATTAAATCTGACAACAGCTGACATCCAGAGAACTCAATCGACCCCTCGTGAAACGTTGACCATCAACTCGACATCCAGCAACGGTGTCCAACACGTTCCACATGCATTCAAGGGTGCCCCAGAATAGCCACATCAGTTTCAAAGTGGTCAAAAAACACTGTCGAAACTGGTACGCGCCAAAAGCAAGAAGCCTTCCGAGGGTCGAAACTCGGAAGGCTTCTAGGGTCAAAACGACACTGAAGAAATGGTAGCTCTTCAACTGTTGATTCTATCAACCAGACGGTGAAACGGGTATCCGTGGAAACATCAGGGTGAGAGGATGGCCTGCGCTCAGGCAAGTTGTAACGAACTTGAATGCCCAAGGAAGTACATGGTCAGATCATCACCTCCCGTCAATTCGACACCCCCCGCCAGCAATCCGGAAAATGTGCTGAATACATATTCCACCGCGAAAGCAGATGTCGTCCCCTCCTCCCCACAACAAACAGTAGCCCTGTGGCGGTTACCCACTGTTTTGGCACATGTGCCCATTTCCCGCAGTGGATGGTGGGCCGGCGTCAAAAGTGGCCGATACCCCCAGCCCATACGCATCGGGGCACGTTGCGTGGCATGGCGGGAATCTGACATCCGCGCACTGATTGCATCGCTCAACTGAAGGGGTAAAAAATGAATTTTCTTTCAAACGCCACAGCGGTGGCGGTGGGTCAGGGCGCGCCCGAAAAAACCCAAGAGATCAAATCTGTCGATAATACCCACCAGCAAAATGAAGAGCGAAAAAGTTACCATTGGCCAGATCCGGCACCGTTGGTCATCAAACTGCCCCCCGCACCGCCGCTTGATGCCCATGCATTGCTGCCCAAGGTACTGGCCGACTTCGTCTTGGATGGGGCTGACCGCATGCCATGCCCCCCCGACTTTGTCGCTGCGTCCCTGATCGTGAATCTGGCCAGTGTTATCGGAGCTGGCTGCGCTATCAAGCCAAAGCGACGCGATGACTGGATCCTGACGCCAAACCTCTGGGGTGGGATTGTCGGTGATCCATCGACTAAAAAGAGTCCGGCCATGGGTATTACATCCCGTTTTCTTGACCACCTTGAAAAATTGGAAGAGGGAAACCTGTTCCATCAAAAAAAGGATTTCGAGGCACAAAAAGCAGCATTCGAAGCACGTCAGGAGTCACTCCACAAACAAATGAAAAAAGCTGCAAGCAGCAAGAACAACGACTCTGACATGCTGGATGCAGTGAATGCCATGGCAAGCCTCGAAGAGCCTCAAGAACCGCAGCGACGCCGCTTCAAAACCAACGACAGTACCGTGGCAAAGTTAGGCGAAATGCTGGCGAACAACCCTCAGGGCTTGCTAGTTTTTCGGGATGAAATCATGGGTCTGTTGAATTCATGGGAAATTCCAGGTCATGAGAGCGACAGGGCGTTTTATCTGGAAGGCTGGAACGGCATCGGTAGTCATTTACTTGACCGGATCGCCCGCGGATCGCTGACCATCCCCAACCATTGTCTTAGTATTTTTGGAGGCATTCAGCCCGACCTACTCCAGCGATACCTTGCAACTATTGCTCATAGTACCGACAACGACGGCAGAATACAACGCTTCCAAGTACTGGTTTATCCAGATTCAGTTCCATGGGAGTGGCGCGACCGATACCCTATCAATGGCTCGCGCGAAGCAGTGCGTGACATATTCTTTCGGCTTGCCTATTTTGATCCAGTTCAGTATGGCGCAAGGCCTGCTGACGAACTCTTCAAGTTACCTTACTTCTCTTTTGACGATGCGGCCCAAGAGCATTTTATTGAATGGACTAGCGAGCTGCACACCAAGCTGATCCCTGACGAACTCACACCCTTAATGGCTCAGCATTTGGGAAAGTTCGACAAGCTGTTTTGTTCGCTGGCGCTGGTGCTGCACTTAGCTGAAGGCAACACTGGCCCCATTAAGTTGGAAAGCACTCAACGTGCTGCTGCCTGGTGCAAATACTTGGAAGGCCATGCACGCCGGGTGTATGAGTTGCTTGAAGTCGCCAAAGTATCGACAGCCAAGATACTGGCCTCCCGAATTGCAAAAGGCAAGCTGAAAGACGAGTTCACAGTGCGCGACGTGGTTCGCAAGCAGTGGGGAGGACTCACCACCAACATACAGGTTGAGGCGGCCCTGGCCGTGCTGGAAGAGGCTCACTGGGTACTGGCACTTGACGATATAGACAAATTAGTTGGCAGACCGACCACACGGTATTTCATCAATCCGAAGACGCAGAAGGTAGTGCCATGAACTGACACGGCCTAGCAAAAACGCATTTTTCAAATATCTCCAGGGAAGGCCCTGCCATAACTGACGAAACCCCTATTTTGGCGGTTTCGTCAGTACCCTTTTGGCATATTTCGCAATTTTCTGCTGGGTTTTCGTCAGTTTTTTCAGCAGGCTTCGGTTGACCATTCTTCGTTAAATCAAAGAGAACGTCGCCTGAGTTTTTCAAAAATTCATGGGATCCGTATCAGCAGTGTCTTCAGCAGGCAACTATGACACGTCCTGGTACTGAGCAAAAACTTGCATTCGGCTCTTTCCATGAGAACTTGGTCGTGCGACCCGACAGAAGGTCTGTCAGCGGCGCCAAGCTCCTTCCAAGGAAAAACCATGACCGAGTCTTTTGTTGTTGTGCCCTCCCCCACCGATGCGCCCGAAGCAGCTCTGCATTCTTCGCATTGCCCGCTGGTGCATCAGGTCGACCCCAGTACCACCCCAGAGCGCGATCCCGCAATGCTGTGCTTTGCCGATAGTGGCCTGGCCGATGCCTGGGCTGGTTTTGCCTGTGCCTTGGGTACTTTGCATACCCAGGAGTGCAATTCGTTTTTGCCGGTGCTGTTGCAAGGGGAAATCAAGCCGG
>NZ_JAQUAL010000222.1:0-3247 GCF_028687295.1 Simplicispira sp. | reverse complement strand
CATTCCTCCGCCCGGCGATAACCTTTCCTCCCCCATCTGCGCAGAACATCCATCGCCGGGCACCCGCCCAGCGCGATGGCGGCCTGCGGATGTGCGCCTTTGCGCACCGGCACGGGCCGCTCCCCCCCAGAGATGCCCCATGCACCCAGATTCTGTTGGTGGGCCTACGCCCATCGGTTCGTTCCTCGTCCACCCACCGCCCGCGTTCGCGCGCCCGCTGCCATGCCAGGGGTGATGGCCATGGAATTCACCAAAAAATTCTTGCGCGCCAAAAGCCCCTGCGCCGATGGTTTTCGCTGGTTCAGCCGCCATGTCGAGGACGGCAGCGGCTACCAGCAGGCGCTCGATACCCTGGTCAACGCCGGGCGCGTGGGCGATGCCTGCTGGCTGCTGTCGCAGTTTGGCCCCACCAACGAGGTGCTGACGCTGGACCGCCTGGAGGCCGACGCCCTCGTGTTTGCGGGCACGCTGGTGGTGCGCGGCAACGTCGATGTGTCGGGCGTGTTGCAGACGGGGCGCTCCATTCGGGCGGGCGGCGGCGTGCGCGCTGGCGAATCCATCGTGGTGGGCGAGGACGTCCGCGTCGCGGGCGCCATCGTCAGCCAGGGCCTGCTGCAAGTGGGCGGCGACCTGCGCGCGGACTGGGGCGTGGAGGCCGAGGGCGATATCCGCTGCGGCGGCGACCTGCGCGCCGGGTGGGATCTGGTGTGCCACGGCACGCTGGCGCTCAAAGGCGGCGCGTTTGTCGGGCAAGACCTGATCGCCCACGGCAGCGTGGAGTGCGACAAGGGCGTGCGCGTGGGCGGGCACCTGACGGGCGCGGCCAGCGTGCGCGTGGGGCAGGGCATTTGGGTGGGCGGCGCCATCACCGGCGTGCAGCACCTGGAGGCGGGCTGGGGCATCAAGGCGGGCGAGTGCATCCATGCGGGCGGCGCCATCAAGGCGGGCGAGAGCCTGTCGGCGGGCGAGGACATTCGCGCGGGCGACGGTTACGGCGTGTTCGCCGGGCTGCATGTGCAGGTGGACACCTGGGACGCCAGCGCCCAGGTGTGGGCGCAGCAGCCGCCCGAGCGCCTGCGCAGCGGCGTGTGGCTGGGGCCTTGTGTGGTGTAAGGCGCTGGCGCCTGAATCAATCCTGAAATGATAGCTGCTCGCGCTTATCTGGCGCGCGTTAGAGCCTGATTGGATGCTGTTTTTTGGCGGTTCTGGCGCCCTGGGCCGTGCGCTGCCTCAAATGGCCACCAGCCGCTGGATTCCCTTTTCCTGCATCTCGCTGCCCGGCCCGTGGGCGATGACTTCGCCGCGCTCCATCACCAGGTACTCGTCGGCCAGTTCTTCGGCAAAGTCGTAGTACTGCTCGCACAGCAGCACGGCCACGGGGTGGCCGTCCAGGCCGTGGTCGGCCAACTGGCGGATGACGCGGCCAATGTCTTTGATGATGCTGGGCTGGATGCCTTCGGTGGGCTCGTCCAGGATCAGCAGGCTGGGGCTGGGCGCCAGCGCGCGGGCAATGGCCAGTTGCTGCTGCTGCCCGCCCGAGAGGTCGCCGCCGCGCCGTTTGAGCATCTGCTTGAGCACCGGGAACAGCGTGTACAGGTGCTCGGGGATGGGCGTGGAGCCGCTTTTGTAGGCCAGGCCCATGCGCAGGTTGTCTTCGACGGTGAGGCGGCCAAAAATCTCCCGGCCCTGGGGCACGAAGCCGATGCCGCTGCGCGCGCGCTCGTAGGGCGTTTGGTGCTGGATGGGCTGGCCATTCCAGGTGATGGTGCCGCTTCGGATGGGCACCAAACCCATCAGGCTTTTGAGCAGCGTGGTCTTGCCCACGCCGTTGCGCCCCAGCAGCACGGTGACTTGGCCGGGGGCGGCGCTCAGGCCCACATCGCGCAGGATGTGGGAGCCGCCGTAGTACTGGTGGAGGTTCTGGACGGTGAGCATGGTGGTTTTAGGTGTTTTTTGGCTCTAGGGCTTATGCAGTAAGCGCGAGCAGCTATGGTTTTGATAGTTGGCGGGGCGGCGGCGTCAGCGGCCCAGGTACACATCGATCACGCGCTCGTCGGCCTGCACCTGGTCCAGCGTGCCCTCGGCCAGCACGGCGCCATCGCACAGCACGGTGACTTTCTCGCTGATGGTGCGGATGAACGACATGTCGTGCTCCACCACCATCAGCGAGTGCTGGCCCTTGAGCGTCAAGAACAGCTCGGCGGTGCGGGCGGTTTCGTCGTCGGTCATGCCGGCCACGGGCTCGTCCAGCAGCAGCAGCTGGGGCTCTTGCATCAGCAGCATGCCAATCTCCAGCCACTGCTTTTGTCCGTGGCTCAGGTTGCCCGACTGGCGCGCCACGCTGTCCGCCAGGTGGATGGTGTGCAGGATGTCGGCCAGCCGGTCGGACTGCTTTGAATCGAGCTGGAAGAACATGCTCGATGCCACGCCCTTGTGGGTTTTGAGGGCCAGCTCCAGGTTCTCGAACACCGTGAGCTGCTCGAACACGGTGGGCTTCTGGAACTTGCGGCCAATGCCTAAGCTGGCAATCTCGGGCTCGTTGTGGCGCAGCAGGTCGATGGTGCTGCCAAAGAACACGCTGCCTTTGTTGGGCCGCGTCTTGCCGGTGATGATGTCCATCATCGTGGTCTTGCCCGCACCGTTGGGGCCGATGATGCAGCGCAGCTCGCCGGGGGCAATGTCCAGGTTCAGGCCGTTGATGGCCTTGAAGCCGTCAAAGCTGACGTGCACGTCTTCCAGGTACAGGATGCGGCCATGGGTCACGTCCACAGCGCCGGGCGTGGCAATGCGCGAGAAGCCTGCGGCGCGGCCCCCGGATTCGGTCTGGCCCGGAGTGGCCACGGCTGCCTGCGCCTTGTGCAGGCGCCGGGCGCCTTCGTCCATCAGGTCGGGGGTCATGGTGCGGCTCCTGGGGAGGTTTTGCTTTTGAGTTTTTTTACCAATCCCACCACGCCGTGGGGCAGGAACAGCGTCACGGCGATGAACAACGCGCCCAGAAAATACAGCCAGAACTCCGGCGCCGTCACCGTGAGCCAGCTCTTGGCGCCGTTGACGATGAAGGCGCCGACGATGGGGCCGATCAGCGTGGCGCGCCCGCCCACGGCGGCCCAGACCGCGATCTCGATGGAGTTGGCGGCGCTCATCTCGCCGGGGTTGATGATGCCCACCTGCGGCACGTACAGCGCGCCCGCCACGCCGCACATCATGGCGCTGATGGTCCAGATGGTGAGCTTGTAGGGCAGCGGCG
>NZ_JAQUAL010000085.1:0-13421 GCF_028687295.1 Simplicispira sp. | reverse complement strand
CCTGCAACTGGCCACCATCCTGGAGCCGCTGCTGATCGTGGCCATGGGGCTGATCGTCATGCTCATCGTGCTGGCGGTGCTGCTGCCCATCATCCAGCTCAACCAGTTCGTCAAATGAGTACCCCCCTGCGGCGCTGCGCGCCAACGTGGCAGCACCAGAGATACTGCCTCTTCGGCCTGTCCAAACCTGCGCAGGCAGGTTTGGAGCCGCAGGCACTCAGCCCCCAGGGGGACGCCACCAGCGCGGCGGGGCGGCCCTTGCGCGCTGGCCGCTGGCTGGGGCCGCGCCATTGCGTGCGCTGCGCATGGTGCGAGCGCACAGTGAAGCCCACTACGGAGATACCCGATGGCTTTGAACCTGCATGACCAACTGGTGGTTGCCATCTCCTCGCGTGCCCTGTTCGACTTTGAGGAAGAGAACAACGTCTTCGAGCACGGCAACGATGCGGCCTACGTCGCCCTGCAACGCCAGCGGCTGGAGCTGCCCGCCGCGCCCGGCGTGGCGTTTTCGCTGGTGCGCAAGCTCCTGGCCTTCAACAGCGCCGAGCACCAGCGTGTGGAGGTGGTGTTGCTGTCGCGCAACGACCCGGTCAGCGGCATGCGGGTATTCCGCTCCTGCCGCGCCCACGGACTGCCCAGCGTGCAGCGCGGCGTGTTCACCCAAGGACGCGACCCGTTTGGCTACCTGCGGCCCTTGGGCGCGCACCTGTTCTTGTCGGCCAACGAAGCCGATGTGCGCCAGGCCCTGCACCTGGGCTACCCGGCCGCGCGCGTGCTGACCGAATCGGTGCAGGCCGGCGACGCCCACCCGCACGAGGTGCGCATTGCCTTTGACGGCGACGCGGTGCTGTTCTCCGACGAGGCCGAGCGCGTGTTCCAGGCCCAGGGCTTAGCGGCCTTTCAGCAGCACGAAACCGACAAGGCCGCGCAGCCACTGCCCGAGGGCCCGTTCAAGCCGCTGCTGGTGGCGCTGCACCGCCTGCAACAGGCCGCCGACACCGGCATGCGCGTGCGCACCGCGCTGGTTACGGCGCGCAGCGCGCCCGCGCACGAGCGCGCCATCCGCACGCTGATGGACTGGAACATTGCGGTGGATGAGGCCATGTTTCTGGGCGGCCTGCCCAAGGGGGAGTTTCTGCGCGAATTCGAGCCCGATTTTTTCTTTGACGACCAGACCGGCCACGTCACCTCAGCGGCGCAGCATGTGCCCTCGGGCCACGTCAGCAGCGGCATCGCCAACCCACCCGCAGCGGCCCCAGTGCAGAAAAATAGGGATTAAATCGACACCAAACGCTTGCACAGCAAGCGCCAATAGCTATCAAATAAATAGCAATCAAGCCCTATTGCAGGGCCTGCAACCAGACTACAAACCGCCGGTGCGCTTGACCTTGGGGTCAGAGTAGGTGATGGGCTCGTCGTTCTTGACCTGCTGGGCCATGCGCTCTTGCAGGGTGGTCTTGTTGATTTCCTGCGCCATCTCGATGGCGGTGCCGCTGGCACGCCACATCGACTGGATGAACTCCAGCAGTTGCTTGTAAATAGGCTCTTTGGGGGGCTCGGGCGGGGTTTCTTCAACCTCTTTCTTTTCTTCTGACAACGTCCAGTCGCGGTTGGGCGTGTCGGGGTCAGAAGGCTTCTCGGGGGTCTTGACGATGGCGCCCTCGCCCAGCCTGTCCATGGACTCGACCGGATTGGCCGCATGGATGGGGCGCACCGGAACCGCACCCGAGGCTCCGGTGGAATACAAGTCAGCGCCCTGGGGACGCCACAGCGGCGATCGGTCAACAGGTGGCAGTTGCATGGCAATAGTCCGCAAAGTAAGAAGGGAGCGACAGCCTCTTACCGCCGTCTCGTACCTTTATTACGGCAAAAAGCGGGGCAAATTAAGCCCTTTTTCACCAATCAGACCGCCCGGCCTTTTGACTACAGCACCTCCCGCACAGCCTCGGAGGCTACAAAAAGCGCTCCAACAGACGGCGTGAATGGCGGTCCAGTGCCAGGGTGTCGGGCACCTTGTATTGCAGGCCATCGCTGCCGGTGATGAGCAAGCGGGTGCGGCCGCTGAGGCGGCGGATATCTTCCTCGGCCTTGAGCACCAGCTGCGTGGTGCCCCGGTCGGTCTGCACCGTCCAGGTGCTGGGCGTGGAGAACCCGGACACGGCGATGATTTTCTCGATGGTGGGCACAAACTCGCGCACGGCCAGTTCTTCTTCGATCAGGGTGCGTGCGGAGGCAGGCACATCGGCCAGACGCTCTATCCAGAGCAGCTCATGGCCATCGCTGCCGACCAAGGAGAGCCCTTCGCCGGGCGCAGCAATCGGGAAGGCGCGTACCGGCAGCACGCCCGCGTGCTCGGTGCCGTCAGGCAGGGTAAGCACCAGACGGCCATGGGCGTTGCGGTGCAGTGGCAGGGAGAAAGACGTATCGGACATGGTGGGGTGCCTTGCGGGTTTCAGGGGTTGCCTGCGGGATGGGCCGAGTGCAGCAAGCCGCTGTCCACCAAAATCCCGGCGGCCTGTGCGTCTTCTTCGGCGCGGCGCGCCTGGGCTTCGTACAGCCGCCAGTAGGCGCCCTGTTTTCCCATCAATTCGTCGTGCGGGCCCACTTCAACGACTTCACCACGGTCCATCACCACCAGGCGGTCGGCCTTGCGCAGTGTGGACAGGCGGTGGGCAATGGCGATGGTGGTGCGGCCCTGCACCAGGTTGTCCAGCGCTTTCTGGATTTCTTTCTCGGTCTCGGTATCGACAGCGGAGGTGGCCTCGTCCAGGATCAGGATGCGCGGGTCAATCAAGAGCGCGCGGGCAATGCTGATGCGCTGGCGCTCGCCGCCCGACAGGCCCTGGCCGCGCTCGCCCACCAGCGAGTCATAGCCGTGGGGCAGGCGCAGGATGAACTCGTGCGCGTGGGCCGCGCGGGCGGCTGCCACGATCTCGGCGCGCGTGGCCTCGGGTTTGCCATAGGCGATGTTTTCGGCGATGGTGCCAAAGAACAGAAACGGCTCTTGCAGCACCAGGCCAATGTGGCGCCGGTAGTCGCTCACGGCCATGCGGCGGATGTCGATGCCATCGACCTGGATGGAGCCCTCGCTCACATCGTAAAAACGGCAAATCAGGTTCACCAGCGTGCTCTTGCCCGAGCCGCTGTGGCCCACCAGACCGATCATCTCGCCGGGGCGAATGTCCAGCTCCAGCCCCTTGATGACCGATCGGCTGCCGTAGCGAAAGCCCACATTGCGCAGGCCGATAGCGCCCTGCACCTTGTCTACCTTCACGGGCTGGGCCGGGTCGGGCACGTTGCTGACGTGATCGAGGATGTCAAAAATGCGCTTGGCCCCGGCAGCGGCCTTTTGCGTGACCGAGACGATGCGGCTCATCGAGTCCAGCCGGCCATAAAAGCGCCCGATATAGGCGATAAAGGCCGTGAGCACACCCACCGTGATCTGGCTCTTGGACACCAGCCAGATGCCAAAGCCCCAGACCACCAGCAGGCCGATTTCGGTCAGCAGCGAGACGGTGGGCGTGAACAGGCTCCAGGTGCGGTTGAGCTTGTCGTTGACTTCCAGGTTGTGCTGGTTGGCGTCATGGAAACGCTGGGCCTCGCGCTTTTCCTGGGCAAAGGCCTTGACCACGCGGATGCCGGGGATGGTGTCGGCCAGCACGTTGGTCACTTCCGACCAGACGCGGTCGATTTTTTCAAAGCCGGTGCGCAGGCGGTCGCGCACGGTGTGGATCATCCAGCCGATGAAGGGCAACGGCACCAGCGTGACCAGCGCCAGCCACGGGTTGATGCTGAACAAAATGGCAGCCGTCATGCAGATCATCAGCACGTCGGTGATGAAGTCGAGGGCGTGCAGCGATAGGAATACGTTGATGCGGTCGGTCTCGGAGCCTATGCGCGCCATCAGGTCGCCGGTGCGCTTGCCGCCAAAGTAGTCCAGTGACAGCTTGAGCAAATGCTCGTAGGTGGTGGTGCGCAAATCGGCACCAATGCGCTCGGACACCAGCGCCAGGATGTAGGTGCGCGCCCAGCCCAGGCCCCAGGCGGCCAGCGCCGACAGCAGCAGCCCGCCCAAGTACATCAGCACCAGAGCCGGGTCAATCTGCTGGCAGTTCTGGAACGGGATCAGGATGTCGTCCATCAGCGGAATGGTCAGGTACGGCGGCACCAGCATAGCCGCCGTGGAAGCCAGCGTGAGGCCAAACCCGGCAGCCAGCTGCCAACGGTAAGGGTGGGCAAAACGCCACAGGCGCAGCAGCACCCAGGTTGAGGTTTGGGGCCGCTGTGCGCGGGCACAGGCCGGGCACTCGTCGCTGTCCGGGGGCAGCGGGGTGTGGCAGCTGGGGCACAGGGGCGCTGTCTGCTCGTCATCGGCAGAGGCCGCACCGGGTTGCAAGCGCTGCAATTGGCGCTCAAAGCGCTGCACCAGCCGCAGGGCCTGGGCCTGCGCGCCCAAGGTGAAGCGCCACAGCGCCAGGCGCTGGCGGGCATCGTGCAGCTCCAGCGTACCGACGCCACCGTGGTCGATCAGGCGCAGCTCCAGGCCCGGGGCCAGGGGCCACTGGCGCAGGCCCGGCCCCTGCGGGTCAGCGTCCATGCGCGAGAGCAAGCGCTGGTCGGTGAGCACAATCTGGCCCGTCTGGAAACGCAGGTCAGCGCTCAGGTCAACCGCCAGCGCCTCCAGCACGTTTTCGTGGGGAGCGAGCACAGCTCGCCACTCGGCCCCGTCGGGGCCTGTCAAGACACCCGAAGCATTCACAGGAAGATGTTGCATGTTGGTTTGTATTTCCGCTACCGGCGGCATACTGCAAAGGCCCGCGCGGGAGTGCGGATTCTCTCCCATCGGGGCCTCCGGGCAGGGGCCGATCCCCGCTTAACGCACACACCGCACCGCGCGCTGACACCTGCCAGCGCGCACAATGAACCACCCTCTTCCCCGCAAGGGCCGTCACACCCCTTACCCGCTGCAACCCATGGCGAAATTCAACGACATCCAACTGCTGCGCATCAACTACCTGCGCGGCCCCAACATCTGGACTTACCGCCCTGTGCTGGAAGTCTGGCTCGATCTGGGCGCCCTCGAAGACCACCCCTCCCACCAGATTCCCGGCTTCAATGACCGCCTCACGGCCTGGTTGCCCGCACTGGTCGAGCACCACTGCGGCGTGGGCGAGCGCGGCGGCTTCTTGCAGCGCCTGCAAGAGGGCACCTGGTGCGGCCACGTGCTGGAGCACATCGTCATCGAGCTGCTGAACCTGGCGGGCATGCCCACCGGCTTTGGCCAAACGCGCAGCACCTCGCAGCACGGCGTCTACCGCATGGTGTTCCGTGCCCGTGAAGAACAAGTGGCGCGCGTGGCGCTGGAGTGCGGCCACCGCCTGATCATGGCCGCCATCAACGACGAGCCCTTTGACGTGGCCGCCGCCGTGGCGCGCGTGCGCACCGAGGTCGATGACCGCTACCTCGGCCCCAGCACCGCCTGCATCGTCACGGCGGCGGGCGACCGGGGCATTCCGCACATCCGCCTCAACGATGGCAACCTGGTGCAACTGGGCTACGGCGCCCGCCAGCGGCGCATCTGGACGGCCGAGTCCGAATACACCAGCGCCATTGCCGAAGGCATTGCCAGCGACAAAGACCTGACCAAAAGCCTGCTCAAAGCCTGCGGCGTGCCCATCCCCGAAGGCCAGGTGGTGGCCACTCCCGAAGAAGCCTGGGAGGCTGCTCAGGACATCGGCCTGCCGGTGGTGGTTAAGCCCTCCAATGGCAACCACGGGCGCGGCGTGACCCTGGACCTGCGTCGGCGCGAAGAAATTGAAGCGGCCTGGCACGTGGCCGAGCCCGAGGGGCGCGAGGTGATGGTCGAGCGCTTCATTCCCGGCGACGAACACCGCCTGCTGGTGGTGGGCGGCAAGGTGGTGGCGGCGGCACGCGGCGAGGTGCTGTGCATCACCGGCAACGGCCAATCCACCGTGGCAGAACTGATCGCCACCCAACTCAACTCCGACCCGCGCCGGGGCTACGAAGAGGAATATCCTCTCGAAATCATTGACGTGGCCACCGACGCCAAGGTGCAGCTCGAACTCAAGCGCCAAGACCTGAGCGCCGACGCCGTGCCCGCTGCGGGCCAGCAGGTGGTGGTGCAGCGCAACGGCAACGTGGCCGTGGACTGCACCGACGACGTTCACCCCGAGGTGGCCTACATCGCCCAACTGGCGGCCAAGGTGGTGGGCCTGGACATTGCGGGCATCGACATGGTGGCGCAAGACATCTCCAAGCCGCTGCACACCCAGGGTGGTGCGATTGTGGAAGTCAACGCTGGCCCTGGCCTGCTGATGCACCTCAAGCCCGCCGAGGGCGCGCCCCGCCCCGTGGGCCAGGCCATTGCAGAACACCTGTTCCCCATCGACGACGCCCAAGGCGGCGACGAGGCCGGGCGCATTCCGGTGGTGGGCGTGGCGGGCACCCGGGACGCCTCCACCATCGCCCGCCTGGTGGCCTGGCTGCTGCACCTGGGCGGGCACTACACCGGCCTGGCCTGCAAAGACGGCATGTTCATGAACGAGCGCTGCGTGGACACCCGCGACAGCGCCCACTGGGCGGGCGCACACCGCCTGCTGATGAGCCAGATGGTGCAGGCCGCCGTGATCGAGAACGACGCCCGCACCATCCTGCGCGATGGCCTGGCCTATGACCGCTGCACCGTGGGCGTGGTCACCGACATGGACGGTTTTGACACCCTGGCCGATTTCGACATCCAGACCCCCGAGCAAATGGCCAAGGTGATGCGCACCCAGGTCGATGTGGTGCTGCCCAGCGGGGCCGCCGTGCTCAACGCTGCCGAGCCCGAAGTGGCCGACCTGGCCCGGCTGTGCGATGGCGCCGTCATCCTCTACGCCACCGACCCCGACCTGCCCGCCATCACCGCGCACCGCGCCAACGACCACGGCCGCGCCGTGCTGGTGCGCGGCGGCCACGTCGTGCTGGCCACCGGCAGCAGCGAAAAATCCCTGGGCGCGCTCGATCGCCTGGGCTTTGGCCGCGACACGCCCAACGTCCACACGCTGCTGGCGGCCATCGGTGCGGCCTGGGCGCTGGACATTGCCCCCGACCTGATCGCCGCAGGCATCAAGACCTTCGAGCCCCAAGTGCCCGCTGTCGGCGGCGCACGCACCCCTGTTCTTCCCCTTTGAGCCGCCCGAAAGACACCCCCATGGACGTATCCCGCATCCGGGCCCTGCGCGGCCCCAACCTCTGGAGCCGCAACACCGCCATCGAGGCCGTTGTAGCCTGTGCCCCCCACGAGCGCGCCATGGCGCAAATCACCGGTTTTGAAGCCCGGCTGCGCGCCCTGTTCCCCGCCATCGGCACGCTGCACCCCGAGGGCAGCGACAGCGACATCTCGCTGGCCCACGTACTGCAATCGGCTGCGCTGGCGCTGCAAGCGCAGGCGGGCTGCCAAGTCACCTTCAGCCGCACTGCCGCCACCCACGACGCTGGCGTGTACCAGGTCATCGTCGAATACACCGAAGAAGCCGTGGGCCGCCAGGCCTTTGCCGACGCGCAGGCGCTGATTCAGGCCGCCCTGGACGGCGGCAGCTTTGACAGCAACGCCGTGGTCGCCAGCCTGCGTGAATTGGACGAAGACGAGCGCCTGGGCCCGAGCACCGGCGCCATCGTCGAGGCCGCCGCCGCGCGCGGCATTCCGTGGCGCCGCCTCACCCAGGGCAGCCTGGTGCAGTTTGGCTGGGGTAGCAAACAGCGGCGTATCCAGGCCGCTGAAATCGACGCCACCAGCGCCGTAGCCGAATCCATCGCCCAGGACAAAGACCTGACCAAGCGCCTGCTGCACGCCGCCGGTGTGCCCGTGCCCCTGGGCCGCCCGGTCGAGAGCCTGGACGACGCCTGGGCCGTGGCCCTGGAAGTGGGCCTGCCCGTGGTGGTCAAGCCGCAAGACGGCAACCAGGGCAAGGGCGTCACGGTCAACATCACCGAGCGCGCGCAACTCGAAGACGCCTACCGCGTGGCCGAAGAGTACGGCACGGTGATGGTCGAGCGCTTTTTGCCCGGCCACGATTTCCGCCTGCTGGTGGTGGGCGACCAGCTGGTCGCCGCCGCCCGGCGCGAGCCGCCGCAGGTGCTGGGCGACGACATCCACACCGTGCGCGAACTGGTCGATCTGGTCAACCTCGACCCACGCCGGGGCGAGGGCCACGCCACATCGCTGACCAAAATCCGCCTCGATGACATCGCCATCGCGCGCCTGGCCGCACAGGGCTTGAGCCCCGAATCCGTGCCCGCCAAAGGCCAGCGCGTGGTGCTGCGCAACAACGCCAACCTGTCCACTGGCGGCACCGCCACCGACGTGACCGACGACGTTCACCCCGACCTGGCAGCGCGCGCCGTGGCGGCGGCGCAAATGATCGGCCTGCACATTTGCGGCGTCGATCTGGTCTGCGAGAGCGTGCTGCACCCCATCGAAGAACAAGGCGGCGGCATCGTGGAAGTGAACGCCGCCCCCGGCCTGCGCATGCACCTGGCGCCCAGCTACGGCAAGCCGCGCGCCGTGGGCACCGCCATGGTCAACGAAGTGTTTGCCCCTGGCCAGGACGGGCGCATCCCCGTGGTGGCCGTCACCGGCACCAACGGCAAAACCACCACCGCGCGCCTGATTGCCCACCTGTTTGCCGCCCAGGGCCTGCGCGTGGGCATGACCAACACCGACGGCGTGTACGTCAATGGCCGCCAGATTGACAGCGGCGACTGCTCGGGCCCGCGCAGCGCGCGCAACGTGCTGCTGCACCCCGAAGTCGATGCCGCCGTGTTTGAAACCGCGCGCGGCGGCATCCTGCGCGAGGGCCTGGGCTTTGACCGCTGCCAGGTTGCCGTGGTCACCAACATCGGTGAGGGCGACCACCTGGGCATGAACTACATCACCACCGTGGAAGACCTGGCCGTCTTGAAGCGCGTGATCGTGCAGAACGTGGCCCCCGATGGCTATGGCGTGCTCAACGCCGCCGACCCCATCGTGGCCGCCATGGCCCCGGCCTGCCCCGGCAAGATCATCTACTTTGCCGCCGACCGCCACCACCCGGTGATGGCCACGCACCGCGCCCAGGGCAACCGCTCGGTGTACGTCGATGGCGACTCGGTGGTGGCCGCCGAAGGCTCGTGGCGCGAAACCATCCACCTACGCGATGTGCCCATCACGCGCAATGGCCGCATCGGTTTTCAGGTGGAAAACGTGATGGCCGCTGTGGCCGCCGCCTGGGGCGCGGGCCTGCCGTGGCAGACCATCCGCCGGGGCCTGTCGGGCTTTGTCAATGACAGCGACAACGCCCCTGGCCGCTTCAACGTGATGGATTACCGTGGCGCCACCGTCATTGCCGACTACGGCCACAACCCCGACGCCATGCGCGCACTCGTGGCCGCTGTCGATGCCCTGCCTGGCAACCGCCGCAGCGTGGTCATCAGTGGCGCGGGCGACCGGCGCGACGAGGACATCCGCGCGCAAACCGTCATTTTGGGCAAGGCGTTTGACGACGTGATCCTGTACCAGGACGCCGCCCAGCGCGGGCGCGGCGACGGCGAGGTGATGGCGCTCCTGCGCGAGGGCCTGCAAGGCGCCACGCGCACGCGCCACGTCGAAGAAATCTACGGCGAGTTCACCGCCATCGACGCCGCGCTGGCACGCCTGCAACCGGGCGACCTGTGCCTGGTGCTGGTCGATCAGGTCGAAGAAGCCCTGGCCCACCTGGCCCAGTGCTGTAGCCAGAACTGAGCACGCGCGCTGCCAGACCAGCGCCCGCCAGAAAAAAGCCCCCGGCGCTGCCAGCACCGGGGGCTTTACTATTGATTTGATAGCTGGTAGCGCTTACCCAGCAAGCGCCAGAGGCCGATTTGGCTTGAAAACCGTGGCGCGGCCAATCACTTCTTGACCAGCGGGCAGCTCGAATCGGCCAGCGGCTTGAACGCAATCTGCGCGGGCACGGTGCTGATGGTTTTGTAATAGTCCCAAGGGCCTTTGGACTCCGAAGGCTTCTTCACCTGGAACAGGTACATGTCGTGTACCACGCGCCCGTCGGGACGGATGCTGGCGTTGCGCATGATGGGGTCCTGGATGGGCAGCTCGCGCATCTTCTGCGCCACCACCTTGGAGTCATCGGTCTTGGCCGCAGCCACCGACTTGAGGTAGTGCAGCACGCTGGAATACACGCCCGCCTGCACCATGGTCGGCTTGTAGTTCTTGTGCAGCTTGGCAAAGCGCGCCGAGAAGGCCCGCGTCTGGTCATCCATGTCCCAGTAAAAGCCTTCCGAGAACATCAGCCCTTGCGCCACGTTCAGGCCCATGGAATGCACGTCGGTCAAAAACACCAGCAGCGCCGCCACGGTCTGGTCTTTGCCACCAATGCCGAACTCGCGTGCCACCTTGATGGCGTTGACCGTGTCCTGCCCGCCGTTGGCCAGGCCAATCACCTTGGCCTTGGAGCTTTGCGCTTGCAGCAGGAACGAAGAAAAATCGCTGGCATTGAGCGGGTGGCGCACGCTGCCCAGCACGTTGCCACCGTAGGCTTTGACGATATCGCCCGCTTCTTTT
The DNA here is from genome assembly GCF_028687295.1 of Simplicispira sp. NCBI lineage: Bacteria > Pseudomonadati > Pseudomonadota > Betaproteobacteria > Burkholderiales > Comamonadaceae > Simplicispira > Simplicispira sp. The sequence goes on along the minus strand of NZ_JAQUAL010000085.1, from coordinate 2,824 downwards.
TCCAGCGAATGGCCAAACGCATAGTCCACGGTGACGAAGTACCACGACTTGGCGCCCGCGCGCGTCAGCGCCGCCGCAGGCCCGGCAGCCAGGGAGTAAGAGTCGAACATCCAGTGAAAGCCGTTGGGCGCGCAATCTTCGTTGGTCAGGCGCGTGGTGGCCGGGCCGCTGTACAGCGCAATGCCGCCCTTGTCCTTGATGAGCTTTTGCACCGCCAGGGCGCCCGCCGAGTTGGTCAGGTCGGCCAGCGCATCGACCTTGTCGCGCTCGAGCCACTCGCGCGCCTTGGTGGCGGCGATGTCGGCCTTGTTCTGGTGGTCTACGCTGATGACTTCGATGTTCATGCCCTTGCACTCGGCTTTGAGGCAGTCTTCAATGGCCATTTTGGCCGCCACCACCGAGCCCGCCCCGCCCATGCCCGAATACGGGCCCGACATGTCCGTCAGAACGCCCACTTTGACCACGCCATCCGAGATTTGCGCCTGGGCCAGGCCACACAAGGCCATGGCGGCCAGGGCCGTGACTTTTTTCATACCGTACATGCTCTGTCTCCTGCTGGTTGTTATGCAAAACGCAGCCCCGGCGTGCGCCCGGGCTACCCGGTCACTGTAACGGCGCTTTGCAGCCCGCCAGCAACCCACCAGTGCAGGCGCACTTTGCAAATATGCACAGCGATGCCCGGCGATACACAACGTGGCCCAGCCCACAGCCTGCGGCACAATCGCCAGACCATGCACCTGCCCACCCGCCCACCTTCACGCGCCTGGCGCCGCGCCGCCCTGTGGCTGGCCGCCAGTACCCTGGCTGCTGCCGCCCACGCGGAAAAAATCGGCACCGTGGACACCGCCTTCCAGTGGATTGGCCGTGACCACGACATCCTGGTCGAGGCCTACGACGACCCCGGCGCCCTGGGCGTGACCTGCTATGTCTCGCGGGCGCGAACGGGCGGCATCAAAGGCACGCTGGGCCTGGCCGAAGACCGCGCCGAGGCCTCGATTGCCTGCCGCCAGACCGGGCCCATCAGCTTTCCCAAGCCGCTGCGCAAGCAGGAAGAGGTGTTCAGCGAGCGCATGTCGATTTTGTTCAAGCGCCTGCGCATCGTGCGCATGGTGGACGCGCCGCGCAACACGCTGGTGTACCTGACCTATTCTGAAAAGCTGATTGACGGTTCGCCGCAAAACAGCATCACGGCGGTGCCGGTGGACCGGGCCACGCCCATTGTGCTCAGGCCCTGAATATGTAGCCAAAAACAGCTCTGACGCACGCGCAACAAGCGCTAGCAGCTATTAAATTAATAGCAAAAACCATTTTTGCGCCCCGTACCGCGCCCCACCTATTCGCAGAAACCGCATGGCCACATCCGACATGCCCTTCCCCAAGAGCGCCACCCCAGGCACTTCGACCACCGCTGCGGTGCCAGCCCCCAGGGCGGCCTCCGGTGCTGCACCTGCGGGTGCCGGGGGCCCGTCTGCGGCAGCGGCGGTGGCCCGTGCGGGGGGCTCCACCACCACCGCCAAAGCGTCTCCCAGCCCGCTGGCTACGCTCTACCACAGCGCACTCGGGCCGGTGGGTCTGGCGCACTACCTGCGGGTTTTTGCCCTTTTTGACGCCACCGGCAAGGCCCGCCCTGGCTGGAACTGGGGCGCCGCCCTGCTCACCCTGCACTGGATGCTGTTGCACCAGCTCTGGCGCCCGGCGCTGGCATATGCCGCCACGGGGGCAGCGCTGGTGTGGCTGGCCTGGGGAATCGATCCGGCGCTGCTGCCCTGGCCCGCGTCGGTGCAATGGGGGCTGCTGGCAGGGTTTGTCGTGCTGGGCACGGTGCTGCCGGGGTTGTATGGCGATGCGCTGCTGCACGCTTACACCGAGCAGCGCATCCACAATGCCATTGGCGCCTCCAAAACGATTGCCGAGGCCCGCCTGCGCCTGGGCCAGCACGCCAGTTCGCGCCAGCGCGCAGGCTGGCAGGCGGCCATCCACGCCGTGCTGCTCTGCGTGGCAGCGGCCATCGCCCTGTTCTCCGGCACACCGCCCCAACGCGCAGTGCTCACCACAGCACCGGAGGCGTTCCTGACCCCGTCGGGCAGCACACCGGCAGCGTCTGACCCCACCACCGCGCCTGCATCGGATCTGGATGCCAGGTTGGCCGCAGCAGCAGCCACCGCAGTGGCGTCGGCCATGCCCGCCCCAGCGGCGTTGCCCACCCCGCAACAGGCGGTGACTGCGGCTGTAGCACCGCCGCCCCCCGCGCCTGCACCTGCGCCCCAGGCAGCCCCCGCACCGGCGGTGTCGCCACCAGCGCAGTCCAGCGCCCTGGTGGGCAGTGCCGTGGCGCCAGCGTCCGGCCCGGCGTCCAGCGCCACGGCGGGCATGCAGACGCCGTCCAAAACAGCGCCCACCGCCACCACCGCCCCCCAAACCCCGCCCCCTGCCGCCGCCGCGCCCAAAACCACAGCCCCCGCAGTGGCCGAGCCCGCTGCCAAAGTCCGCACTGCCCCGGCCAAAACCCGAAGCACAGACAAGGCCGCGCCTGCGGACGAGAAAAAAGCCACCCCGCCCGCCAAAACGCCGACCAAAACAGCCACGCAGCGCGCCACCAAAGTAGCAACCAAAGTGCCCGCTAAGGTACCGACCAAAGAACCCGCCAAGGTGCCCGCCAAAACACCAGCCAAAGCGCCCACACCACCAGCCGCCACAGCGGCGGCAACCGACAGCGCCGACACCCCGGCGCACAGCTACTTCATCAACACCGGTTCGTTTGCCGATGCCAGCAACGCCGCCAGGGTGCTCCTGATCATCACCGGCAGCGGCCTGCCCGCTGTAC
>NZ_JAQUAL010000084.1:0-13488 GCF_028687295.1 Simplicispira sp. | reverse complement strand
ACCAGAATATCGAAGTGCCGCTGCACCATGTCGGTCATCAGCGTGCGGGTGGCGGCCTCGTCCAGCCCTTGCAATTGGCGGTGCAGGTCGGGCGCCAGCCGGGTGAAGGTGTCGAGCACGGCGGGGTCGAAGTGGCTGCCCCGGCCTTCTTGAAGGATGGCCATCACCTTGTCAAACGGCAGCGGCTCTTTGTACGGGCGGCGCGAACTGAGCGCGTCAAACACATCGGCCACGGCAAAAATGCGCGCCGACAACGGGATGGCCTCGCCCGCCAGACCGCGCGGGTAGCCGCTGCCATCCCATTTTTCGTGGTGGCTGCCGACCACATCGCGGGCGCCATCGAGCCAGCCTGCGCCCGTCACGATGTCCTCGCCCAGCGCCACATGGGTGCGCATGGTGGCCATTTCGGCATCGTCCAGGCGCCCGGGCTTGAGCAGGATGGCGTCGGGAATGCCGATCTTGCCCGCGTCGTGCAAAAAGCTGCCCGCAATCAGCGACTGCATGGCCGCGCCCTGCAAGCCCAGTGCGGCGGCGGTGCTGGCGGCCAGCCAGGCCACGCGGTAGTTGTGCGCGCCGGTGTCGGAGTCGCGCTTGGCAATGGCCCGGCCCAGCGCCTCCATCATGGCAATGTGCGATTCGAGCACCAGCTGCGCCTTGTGCTCGTTCTCTTTGACCAGATGCACCACCACCGGGTAAATCACGCCGCCGCACACCAGCGAGGCCAGGCACACCATCAGGCTGACGATGAAGGCGTCCGACAAAATCTGCTGGTGCTGCCACTGCGGAATGGTGCGCACGCCCTCGAAGTAGCCGGTGATGGGGCCAGAGGGCGCCTCGCGCAGCGGCACAAACACGCGCAGTGCCCATTCGCCCCCGGGCAGCGGCAGGCTCTCGTAAGACGACTGCACATAGCGCGGCGTGCCGTGCTTGGGCAGCCGCTGCTCCAGCGCATGGCCTGCGGGCGTGACCGATTCGGCCAGCTTGCGGCCATCGGCACCGTAGATTTCGGCAATATCAAACAGGCCGCCCGTGAGCAGCTGCGCCGCCTGCTGCGCCTGGGCTGCGGCCTGGGGGCCATCCAGCCGCACGCTGCCTTGCCCGGCCAGTACGCGGCGCGATTCTTCCTGGGCAAAGGCCACCACCTCCTGCTCGGCGTTCTCGCGCGAGACCAGCCAGGCCAGCGGACTGGCGCAGGCGGCCATCACCAGCGTGACGGCGGCGATGCGCCCTGCGGTTTTGCGTTGAAAAGTTTGCATCCATGCTTCCTTGGGAGAAGCCGCCACTATGCCCGCTGGCGATGAATGCTTTCTGAGGCAATGCAATAATGCGCCCCGTGAAGCGCGCCAGACCGCCGCTGGTGCAATCTGGGAAACCAGGCACTGGAGGAACGTCCGGACTGCACAGGACAGCGTAGCAGCTAACGGCTGCCCACCGTGAGGTGAGGATCAGAGCAACAGAGACGAGTTTGGGAGCGGAGCAACCCTTGGGTGTTCTGTGGGTCGCCGGCGTAAGCCGGTGCCGAATGGCGCAAGCCAGTCGGTTCCCGGCGCAAGCCGGGAAAGCCCACAGTCACCTTGGGCGCTCCGCGCCCAAGGTGAAACGGGCAATCTCTACGCGCAGCAATACCAAGTAGGCCAACGTTGATGTGGTTCTGCAGAGTTGGCGGGTAGGTAGCACCGAGCCGTGGTGGCGACACCCGGCCCAGAGTAATGGCGGTCACGCCCGGGCAACCGGGTGCACAGAATCCGGCTTATCGGCGCGCTTCACACTTTTGCGCCCAATCAGGCGCTAACGCCCGCCATATAAGCGCGAGCAGCTATCATTTTTGATAGTCAGAACTTTTCCCAATCCTGCAAATAGCGCCATTGCCCCTCGGGCACTTTGGCCAGCGGCACGCGGCCTATGCGGATGCGCTTGATGGCCATCACGCGCAGGCCCACGGCCTCGCACATGGCTGGAATTTGGCCGGGGCGTATGCCTTGCAGCGCAAAGCGCAGGCGCGTTTCGTTTTGCCAGCTCACTTTGATGGGGGGCAGTGGTCGGCCATTGAAGCTCAATCCGTGGCACAGGCGCTTGAGGCCCCCTTCGGCAATCTGGCCAGCCACTTCGACGATGCACTCCTGCTCCAGCGATTCGATGTCTTCTTGCAGTTTGCGCGCGATGCGCTTGTCCTGCGTGTAGACCACCAGCCCGCTGGCGGGTGTGGGCAGCGGCGTAAAGCATTCGAGCCCCTTGAAGTGGCGCAGCAGCACGCGCGTGCTGGCGGCGTCTTCGGCCATGTGCGATGGCGCGCCCAGCAGCGACAGCGCCGGGCGTGCGCCCTGGCTGCGGCTGGCGTGGGCAGCGTGGGCGGCCTCCATGCCCAGCCCGGCCTCAAAGCCGGGCGGCTTGTGCAGCAGCAGCGTGACCGGCGCCAGGCCCAACAGGCTGGCTTCCGGCGAGACGGTGATGGCCTGCTGCGGCGCCACGCGCGCGCCGGGCAGCTCGATGACTTGGCCATCGACGCTGACCCAGCCGCCTTCGATGTACTGCTCGGCGGTGCTGCGCGAGCAGGCCAGCAGCTCGGCCACGCGCTTGGCCAGGCGCACCGCGTTGTCGGGGGAGGTAGAAAAGTTCTTCATATATCAGTGGTTCATTGCGCTATGCGCCCCGGCGGCCCAGGCCAGCGGTCGCCGTGCAAGGGCCGCCCCGCCGCACGAGCGACCGTCCCCTGGGGGATGGCGTGAAGCGGCGCGGGGGAAAGCCATTTTTTCAGTTATTGCCCGGGCCTTGCGCGCGGATGCGCTCGACGTGGGCGATCAGCGAGCGCTGGGCCAGCGGCCACATGCGCTCGGGCACATCGGTGTAGGCGTGGGCCACCCAGTCTTGCAGCGTGCCGTCGGGCAGCGCCTGCATGGCGGCGATGACCTTGGCCTCGCGCGCCAGCCGGTGCGCTTTGAGCTGGGCGATGGCGCTGCGTGCCTGGCCCAGCACGTAGCCGTGCGCGGGCAGGATGAAGTCTGCGCCGTGCTGCGCGCACAGCGCGTCCAGCGTGTCCAGTGCATCGAGGTAGTCGGCCATGTTGCCGTCGGGTGGGTTGATGACGGTGGTGCTGCCGTTCAGGATGTGGTCGCCGGAAAACAGCAGGCCGTCTTCCAGCAGCAGCAGGCACAGGTGGTTGGCGGCGTGGCCGGGGGTGTGGATGGCCTGCAAGGTATGGGTGATTTCGCCCTCTGGCCCTTTGCCAGTGAGCGCGAGCAGCTCATGATTTTGTAGCGCGCGGTCGGGCGTGAAGTGGCTGTCGGCCCGCGCGGTGGGGGCCGAGGGCAGGCCCAGAATCGGCGGCTTGGCACGGCCCGCCTGCACGCACAGCTGTTGCAGCGGCGCGGCGCCCGGCGAGTGGTCGGGGTGCGAGTGGGTGCAGACGATCATGCGGATGTCGCCGCCCGCAGCGCGCCAGAGTTTGTCCAGGTGCTCGGCGTCGGCGGGGCCGGGGTCGATGGCGATATAGCCGGTGGCGGGTTCGCCCACCAAATAGCTGTTGGTGCCGGGGCCGGTCATCACGCCGGGGTTGGGGGCGGTGAGGCGCTGCACGTTTTTCAAGAGCGGCACGGCGCGCTCGCTTTGCCACTCCAGCGGGTGAGCGATCTGGCCGTCGGGGCAGACCAGGGCCAGCTCGCCAAAGGGGGCCTCGTCTTCCATGTGGCGCGATTCTTTGCCGTGCAGCAGGCCCGCGCGCGGGCAGCTCACCCACAGGGGCTGCTCGTTGGCCACGGCGGCCAGCACGGCATCGGCGCTGGCAAATTTGGCCAGCCGCTCCAGCGTGCGGATGGTGGGGTAAATCATGAAGAAGCTGCCTGCGGCGTGGCGCTCCAGCGCGTCCTGCGGGTGTACCCAGACGGGTTCGAACTGCTCTTGCTCGTCGGCCACGGGGGTTTGGCCCTCGGGCATGTGCGCCACCAGAAAGGGCACGTCAAAGCGCTTGGGCAGGTCGCGGTCGGCCGTCCAGTGCGCCAGCAGGTACACGCTGTCGGCGGCCAGCGTCAGGCCGCGCGCCTGGCATTGGGCGGCAAAGGGCTGGTGGCGGTCGATGGCGGCGATGTCGGCGGCGCCCGCCATGCGGCCATCGGGGTGGCGCGCCAGCAAGATGCCCAGTTCTTCAAAGCTCTCGCGGATGGCGGCCATGGCCTGCGTCAGGTGCAAGTCGCTTTGTGTGGGGCGGCGTGCGGCAGCGGCGTGCGTGGCGGGGTCGGCATCCAGGGCATCAATGCCGCCGCCCGGAAAGACGTAGGCGCCGGGGGCAAAGCTGGCTTTGTCCGAGCGGCGCGTCATCAGCACTTGCAGGCGGGGGGTGCCGTCGGGGCCGGGTGCGTCGCGCAGCAGCAGCACGGTGGCGGCAGAGAGGGTGCGCGCGGGTTCGCGGCGCGGGTGCAGTTGTTGGGTGGTGCGGGGCATTGGGCCATTTTGACCCGAAATGAGCGGCAAGCCTCGGGGTTCAGCCCGAGGTTGGAGCGATCAGGCCGATACGGCCTGTGGTTTTTCGCATGGCACATGCCTATGATCTTTACTGTGAGCACCACCACCAAAACCTTGCAACTGCGCCTCAAAGACAAGCACGCTCGCGTGCTGCGCCAGATGGCGCGCGAGGTCAATCAGGTGTGGAACCACATCAACGCCATCTCGGCCAAAGCGGCACGGCCTTTTCACGGCAAACCCCGGTTTCTGTCGGGCTACGACCTGCAAAAGTTCACGGCGGGGTTCAGCCAATGTGAGGGCGTGAGCGTGGGCAGCGGCACCGTGCAGGTGGTTTGCACCGAGTACGCCACGCGGCGCAAGCAGTTCAAGAAGACCCGGCTGAACTGGCGCGTCAGCAATCCCAAGTCCAGCAAATACTCGCTGGGCTGGATTCCGTTCAAGGGTGGCCATGCCCAATACAAGGCTGGGCAAATCCACTTTGCCGGGAAAAAATTCAGCCTCTGGGATAGCTACGGACTTTCCAAATACGAGCTGCGTGCCGGCTCCTTCAGCGAAGACAGCCGGGGGCGCTGGTATTTCAACGTGGCGGTAGAGGTGCAGCGCAAGCCATCGCCCGGCACAGCCGCTGTGGGCATCGACCTGGGCCTGAAGGAATGCGCCACCGCATCCACGGGCGACAAGATCGAAGGCCGTTGGTATCGCAGCCATGAGCAGGCGCTGGGCATTGCGCAGCGGGCCAACAAGAAAAAGCGCGCCCGCGCCATCCACGCCAAGATCAAAAACCAGCGCAAAGACGCACTGCACCAGTTCAGCAGCAAGCTGGTGCAAGAAAACGCCGCCATCTTCGTGGGCGACGTGGCCAGCAGCAAGCTGGTCAAAACCAAAATGGCCAAGAGCACGCTGGATGCGGGCTGGGCCATGCTCAAGACGATGTTGGAATACAAGAGCCATCAGGCCGGTGTCGTCTTTGAAGTAGTCAATGAGAGCTACACCACCCAGACTTGTTCGTGCTGCGGGGCCATCCCTGCCAGCAGTCCGAAAGGTAGAGCAGGCCTTGGAATAAGAGAATGGGTTTGCAGCGATTGCGGCGCGGCACACGACCGTGATGTCAACGCAGCTAAAAACATTCTCGCGGCGGGACATCGCCGTCTTGCAGAAGGAGTCCCCGTCCTTTAGGGCGGGGAGGATGTCAAATTCTCCCCAGCCACCGGGCAGGCGATGCCTGCGGTGCCTGGGGCAGGCGTTGGGCCTGGGCCAGTCGCTGCTGCGGGTTCGTGCGCTACGGGCCGGTGGCCAGGCCAGCGGCGGCATGGTTCAGCAACGATAATTCCCGCCATGCAGATTCGCTTTACCAAAATGCAGGGCGCGGGCAACGACTTTGTGGTGCTCGATGAAACCCAGGGCCGCCTGGGCCTGACGCCCGCGCACTACCGCTTTCTGGCCGACCGCCACTTTGGCGTCGGCGCCGACCAAATTCTGAGTGTGCGGCCATCGCCCGCGCCGGGCATTGATTTTGAGTACGCCATCCACAACGCCGATGGCGGCGAGGTGGAGCAGTGCGGCAACGGCGCCCGCTGCTTTGCCCGCTTTGTGCGCGACAAGGGCTTGAGCCGCAAAGACACCATCCGCGTGCAAACGCTCTCGGGTGTGATTGCGCCGCAGCTCACGCCCGATGGCCGCGTCACCGTGGACATGGGCCTGCCCGTGTTCGACCCAGCCCGCGTGCCCTTTGACACCGAGGGCTTGCAGCCCGTGGCCCAGGGTTTGGGGCAAAAATGGCCTCTGGCCCTTGCAGGGCAAGCGCAAGCAGCTACTGTTTTGATAGTGCCGGTGTCCATGGGCAACCCGCACGCCGTGCAGTTGGTGGAGGACGTGGACACCGCCCCCGTGCTGCAAACCGGCCCATTGATTGAAAACCACGCCCGCTTCGTGCAGCGCGTGAATGCCGGATTCATGCAAATCGTGAACCGCCAGCAGGTGCGCCTGCGCGTGTACGAGCGTGGCGCGGGCGAGACGCTGGCCTGCGGCACGGGCGCCTGCGCCGCTGCTGTGGCGGGCATACGGCTGGGCCTGCTGGACGCGCACGTCGATGTGGACACCCGGGGTGGCCGCCTGAGCATTGGCTGGGCTGGCGGCCCTGCCGACCCGGTTTTCCTGACCGGCCCTGCCACCACCGTTTTTGAAGGCCAGATCACGCTGCCTGACACCCCATGAGCCCACATTCCCCACTCCCCCAGATCGCCCCCATCACCGAAGAAGACATCGTGGAGTACCTGGCGCAGACGCCGGGTTTTTTTGAGCGCCATGCCGAGCTGCTCACCAGCGTGCAAATGGTCAGCCCCCACGGCCACCGTGCCGTCAGCCTGCAAGAGCGCCAGGCCGAGATGCTGCGCGACAAGATCAAGGGCCTGGAGCAGCGCGTCATGGACATGGTGCGCAACGCCCACGAGAACGCCGCCATCGCAGAAAAAGTCCACCAGTGGGGCTGCGACCTGCAACGCATCAAGGTGCCCACCGATTTGCCCGATGCCGTGGTGCGCGGTATTCGCACGCTGTTTGATGTGCCGCAGGCGGCTGTGCGCGTCTGGAGCGTGGCGCCCGCCTATGCCAATGCCCCCGTCACCTGGGGCGCCAGCGACGATGTGCGCGCTTTTGCCACCTCGCTGACCATGCCGTTTTGCGGCCCCAACCTGGGTTTTGAGCCTGTGGGCTGGCTGCGCGGCGCCGCCTCCTCGGACGGCAGCGAGAGCAACGAGGTGCACTCGCTGGCCCTGTTGCCGCTGCGCGATGGCCCCATGGACCGCGCCACCCCGGCCTTTGGCATGCTGGTGCTGGCATCGCACGACCCGCACCGCTTTGAAGCCACCATGGGCACCGACTTTCTCACCCTCATCGCTGAAATGGCCAGCGCGGCGCTGGCACGCCTGCGCTGATCGGGCCTCTGCGCGCCTTCAGTGCGCTGCCGTTGTCTGGCCTGGGGGCAGCTCCAGCAGCGCAGCGGGCGGCTGCACCGGCAGGCACAGGGTGAACACCGAGCCCTCGCCCACGTGCGACTGCATGGTCAGCGTGCCGCCCAGCAACTCGGCCAGCGCCCGCGACAGCGACAGCCCCAGCCCCGTACCGCCGTGCTCGTAGCTGATGCGGGCGTGGCCTTGGCTGAACTTTTCAAAAATGCGCTCGTACTGCTCTGGCGGAATGCCCGGGCCGGTGTCTTTGACATGGAACAGCACATGGTCGCTCTGCGCACTGGGCTCCACGCGCAGCTCCACGCTGCCCGTTGCCGTGAACTTGATGGCGTTGGAGAGCAGGTTGTGCAGGATTTGCTTGAGCTTGAGCCGGTCGGTGACCAGTGTGTGCGGCGTTTGGGCGGCGATGTGCGCCTGCAGCTCCAGGGATTTGGCCACAGCGCTCACGCGAAAAAACTCTGCTACTTCATGCACCAGGCGGTGCAGCTCCACGGCATCGGAGTGCGCGGGCATGGCGCCCGCCTCTATCTTGGCCAGGTCCAGGATTTCGGTGAGCAAGGCGCTGAGGTGCTGTGCGCCCTGGCGGATCAGGCCCGCTTGCTCGCGCACCAGCGGGTCTTGGCTGCGCAGCTCCATCAGTTCGGAAAACCCCCGGATGCTGGTCAGCGGTGTGCGCAACTCGTGCGACATGGCGGCCAGGAACTCGCTCTTGGCCTGGTTGGCGCGGCGGGCGTTGGCCTCGCTTTGCACCAGGGCCGCGTGGCTGCGGGCCAGCCGGCGCACGCTGCCCAGAAACAGGGTGACAAAGGCCACCACCGACAGGCTCAGCAGTATCAGCAGCCCCAGCACGATGTTGCGCGTGGTGCGCCAGGGCGCAAAGGCCTGCGCCTCGGAGGTGCCGCTGAGCACCACCAGCGGGTACTTGCCCACCTGGCTGAAGCCGACGATGCGTGCCACGTTGTCGGAGGACTGCGATTGGATGGCGCCATCGCGCTGTGAATGCAGGGCCTGGGCCAGAGTCGGGTCGATGTGCATTCCGATATCGGTGCTGGTGCCGCCCATCACGCGCACGCGGATCACGCCGTCCAACCCCGTCAGCGCTGCGGCGCCATCGCTGCCCAGTTGCACGCCGCTGTATACATCGGCGAAATGGCTTTGGTTGAGTGACACCACCACCACGCCCAGCGTGCTGCCATCTTGCGCAATGAGCTTGCGTGAGAGCTGGATGGTGCGGATTCCCGACACCTTGCCCAGCAGCGTTTTGCTGATGAACAGGCCGTTGTACAGCATGCCCGGTGGCGGCGCCGCTGCGTCTGCTGGCAGCAGGTGAACCCGGATGTGGTCGCGGTCCATCAGGTTCACATTTTTGCTGCGCGAGCCGTCGGGGTCGAGGTTGCTGCCCTGAAAGCGCCCATCGGGGCCCACAAAGGACAACTGCGTCAGGATGTGGGGCACCATGCCGGTTTCGTTGGCGATGCTGATCAGCGCCTCGCCGTTGAGCTTGCCTTCTTCGATGCTGGCCTGTACCCGCCACATGGCCTGATCGACGGTATCGAGCACCCGCAGCGTGTGCTCTTTCAGGGCCACGGCGGTGTTGGTGTTCTGGCGCATTTCGGCGCTGAGGGTTTCCTGCCACTGCCAGCGCAGCATGGTGGCCATGGTGGCCCATGCGCCCAGCAGCACGACGGCACTGAACACGCAGGCCACCACAGAGTAGGTGAGTGCTGGGTGATTGCGCCAGCGTGCGGGGTGGAGGTAGCTGGTCATGACAAGGCTGCCGGCATGGTGTCTGTGTAACCCGCAGTGGGCAAGACGATGTGGAAAACGGTGCCGCCACCAGGCGCGTTGGTGGCATGGATATGCCCGCCGTGCGCCGTGATGATTTTGCGGCAGATAGCCAGGCCCAGGCCGGTACCGCCCGAGCCGTCGCGCGTCTGGCTGGACTGCACAAAGGCCTGAAAAATGGCCTCCAGTTCTGCCGGGGGGATGCCAGGGCCTTGGTCGCGCACCTGGATGTGGATACTGTCCTCGCCAGAGACGCCTGCGGTGATCTCGATGGCGCGGTCCTCGGGGGAAAACTTCACCGCATTGGCCAGCACGTTGCGCACCACCTGCTGGAACCGCGATGGATCGACCTTGACCACCAGCGGGATACGGCCCAATTGCAGTTCCAGGCGCAGGCGCTTGCGCTCCAGCAGCAGCTCCAGCTCGGCGGCCACGTCTTCGATGAGTTCGCGCACGTCGTTGCGCTCGAAGTGGAAAGCGCCCACGGTGCTTTCGATTTTGGCGATGTCCAGCAGGTCATTGACCAGTACCAGCATGCGCTGGCCCGCATCGTGGATGTCGCTGAACATGGCGGCGAGTTTTTCATGCTGGCGGCCCCGCACCACACCCAGCTCGGAAAAGCCCAATATCGATTGCAGCGGCGTGCGCAGCTCGTGGCTGATGTTGGCCACAAATTCCGATTTCGAGCGCGATGCTTCTTCTGCCAGGTCGCGTGCAGCCAGAAATTCGGTGATGTCCATCTTGACGATCAAGATGCCCACGGGCTGGTTCTGGTGGGACGTGACCAGCACCTTGGTGACTTGCACGTCGCGGTAGCTCCCATCGGGGCGGCGCAGGCGCTCCTCATAGCGTATCTGGCCCCCTTCGCGCAGCAGTTGCTCGTTATAGGCGTTGTAGGCGTGGGCCTCTTGTGGTGGCAGCAGATCATTGTTGCTCAGGCCCAGAACGCTGTGGCGTGGCAGCCCCATGAAGTTTTCCCAGGCCGGGTTGACGGAGAGAAAGCGCCCCTGCAAATCGGTCATGCAGATGGGGAGCGGGTTGCATTCAAGCACCAGGTTGGTAAAGGCCAATTGCTCTTGCAGGTTGTCCTGCGCTGCCAGCAGGGCGGTCACATCCACGGCACTGCCAGCAAAACCGCGCAACTGCCCCGACCGGTCGTGCAGCGGCACCACCGAGATGTCGAGGGCGCGTGTCTCGCCATTGAGGCCCGTGAGGCGAACCTGGGCCAGGCGCACGCCAGCGGGCTCAGTGGCGTCGAACAGTGCATCAATGCGCTCGCGGGACTCGGCATGCACCATGTCTCGCAGGCGTTTGCCCCGGGCCATTTCCGTGGGTTGGTTGGCGATGGCATGCCAGCGTGCATTGACAAAGCGGATCACGCCGTGGGCGTCGGTGCGGAAGATTAGCGTCTGTACGCTTTTGAACAACACCGAAAGCTCCTGCTCGCGCCGGATGATTTCGCGCTGGGCTTCATCGCGTTCGCGCTGGGCGGTTTCACGGGCGCGGGCGCTGCGCCAGGAGATCAGGGTCATGAACCCGATCAAGATCGTGGCCACGGCCATGAACAGCAGCGGCCCGCGCAGCGATGCCAGCCATTGCTGCCTGGTGGCCTGGTAGGGCTGTTCGACGATGGTCAGCAGCGGCTGGGTGCTGGAGGCGCGCCAGGCGCCCAGGTTGCGTGACTGGAACGACTGGACGGGCCCATAGGTGCCCTTGCGTGCCTGCTGCATGTCCTGGAACATCGGGTGTGTACGCAGGCTGCTGCCCAGCCTCAGGGTGTCGTTGCCCACTTGTGTCAGCAAGGTGCCGTTGTCCAGCACCAGCAGCACCTGCGTGCCCGCAGTGCCAGCGTCCGTCAACTGCATTTGGTAGCTGGCCAGGGTGTCGGGATTGATCTGGGCTACGAGGAAAAGGGGGGTTGGCAGCGGAATCCGGCGCACCATGGGTATGAAGCCCAGGTTGGCAGGCATGGCCCCGGCGCGCGCATGGTCGGTCAGGGTGCGGCCCTTGACCCAAGGGCCTATGGCCACCCGCTCATCGGTGACGGGGGCCAGCGTCAGGCGTTGCAGATCCACCTTGCCGCCCCGGTCAGAGGCCGTGCTGGAAGTCAGTACCAGCCCCTGGGCGTTGACGATAGCGATGCTGCGCAGAAACGGCAGGCTTTGGAGCCGGTAGGACAGTTGTGCTTGCAGCTGTTCGGGGGTGCTGTTCTCTTGCACCAGGCTTTTGGCCAGGCTGTCCAGGGCCAGCCTGGCGTTGTCGAAGGTGTGGCTGGCATGTGCCTCCATCGCGCTGACCAGCAGCTCCAGATGCCGTTGATCCCGTGCTTTGGTGCGGCCAAACTCCAGCCACATCAGGCCTGCTGTGCCGACCAGCACCGCCAGAATGAGCAGCAAGCCGGTGGCCAGCACTTTGCGGCTGGGCTGGCCCAGAAAAGCGGGCTGGGCGGTAGAAAAAAAGCGTTTCATGGCAAAGGGCTGCATCAGGGCAGAAGAATGCTCTCAAGGCCATGGCGGCGGGCAGCGCTGTCCAGGCGACCATCCTGCCGGATGCGGGCGATGAAACTGCTCAGCGTGGCGCGCCATTGGGCATCCCCGGGTTTGCTGGCGTGGGCGTAGGGCAGCAGATGGATGGGGGTTGGCGGGGGCAAAAGGGTGGCCCATTCTGTGTTGTCGACGAGGGCGCGGCCATAGGGGTAGTCGGTCATGAAGACATCCACACGGCCTGCGACGAGTTCGCGTTCGCGCGTCTGCGGCAGTTGGATGGACACCAGGCCGGCATAGCGCAGGCGCTGGCGCATCACGGGCTCCATGAAGGTGCCCGCCTGTACACCGACCAGTACGCCGGGCTGGTCGATATCGCTCCACTGGCGCACCGTGCGGCTGGTGCGCGTGGTGACCGCATGGATGTCGCTTTGCAGGTAGGGCGTGGAAAACTGGAGCTGCTCCATGCGCTTGGGCAGCATGGCGATGCCAAACATGGCTACGTCACAGCGGTTGGTGTGCAGGTCCTGAACCAGGGTGGGGAACGATGAATCGACAAATTCGAGCTTCACGTTCAGATCGGCAGCCAGTGCCGTGGCCAGGTCAATGTCCAGGCCGCTGACTTGACCAGAGCGCGGGTCGCGAAACGAGATGCGCTGGTAGTCGGGCCAGATACAGACCTTGAGGGCCCCCCGGGCCTGTACCCGCTCCAGCACTTCGCCTGCTGCAGCTCCCGTGCAGCCCAAGGCGCTGGCCAGGCACAGCAGCCACACGGCCCAGAATCGATCCCCTTGGCGCCTGCTCATAAAACCTCCTGCCCGCCCAGTTCCAGATCAGCAAACGTCGTGCGCTGGGCGGTGACGCGCTCGCGCAGTGCCAGCAGGTCGGTACTGTGCTGCATGAAGCAATCCACGACGGCCGGGTCGAATGCCTTGCCGCTCTCGGCTTGCAACATCGCGAGGGCTTCTTCTTGACTGAAAGCAGGGCGGTAGACGCGGTCCATCGTCAAAGCGTCGTAGAAATCTGCAACTGCCACGATACGCCCCGACAGCGGGATGGCCTGGCCTGCCAGCTGGTGGGGGTAGCCTTGGCCGTCCCAGCGTTCATGGTGCGTCAGCGCAATCTCGGTGGCCATCCTGAACAGCGCGATCCGGGATTTGCCCAAAATGTCCGCGCCAATGGCCGGGTGCTGGTTCATGATCAGCCGCTCTTCTGGCGTCAAGGGGCCGGGTTTCTTGAGGACGCTGTCAGGGATGCCAATCTTGCCGATATCGTGCATGGGCGCCGCCTTGCGCAACAAGCGGGCGTACGCCTTGGGTTGACCCAGAAAGGATGCCAGCGCCTCTGCCAGAAAACCAATGCGCACGATGTGTACGCCTGTGTCGTCATCCTTGTATTCCGCCGCCATGGCCAGCAGAAACAAAGCCTCGTGGTGTGCCCGCGCCACCTCTTGCAAGGCCTCGTTGCGCTCGTGGTACATGCGGCCCAGGTCGGAGATGATTTTCTCCATCTGGTCGGCTGCAGCCGGGTCAAATTGGGTGGCCTCTGGGGCGGTCAGGTTCATGCTGCCTCGGAGGGGGTGGTGCCCAGGTTGTCAATGGTCTCGATCAACTTGAGGGGGCTGAAGGGTTTGAGCAGATAGGCATCGGCCCCCGCATTCATGCCCGCTTCAATGTCCTGGCTTTGTCCGCGTGCCGTGAGCAGTATCACCTGCGGCATGCCCAGGGAGGGGTCGCTTTTGACGAGGCGGCACAAGTCCAGGCCGTCCAGCTGGCCCGGCATCATGATGTCCAGCAGCA